>NZ_CBRA020000038.1:0-14530 GCF_000469945.2 Paenibacillus sp. P22
CMGGCTTCGCCTGGCCGGCGGCTTCGCCTGCCTGCTTGCGTGCAGGCAGCTCCTTCTTCCCTGCCGCCTCCCGCGCCGGAAGGCGAGGATGGATGAGCCGGCCTCGGAATTGAAGGGCGGTATGCAGCTTCTCCCTCAGCAGGCGTCCGATCGTCTCAATCTCCCCTGGCGGCGAAGCCGGAGAAGGCTTGCGGATGAAATCGAATGCTCCCTGCTGCAGCGCGGCGATCGTGAGCGAAGTATGCTCCTCGCTGATGCCGGAGAACATGATCACCGGAAGCGGACGGCTCTCCATGACCGCCACGAGAGCTTCGAGTCCGTTCATCTCGGGCATCTCCAGATCCATTGTCATGGCATCGGGCGCGAGAAGCCTTGCGGCCTCCAGCGCTTCCTTGCCTGTCGCCGCCGTCCCGGCCACCTCAAAAGCCGGGTCCTTCAGGATCAAATCCCGAATTATGGCGCGCATGAAGGCGGAATCGTCCACGATCAAAATACGGAACTTCTCCATCTCCTCATCTCTCCCATCTAAGCCAAAGGTTAACGTTTCCGACTGAACCACTGCTGTAGAATACCTTTGACGCTGCGATGAGGAAGACTGTCTGCCGGCAAATCGAGGTATTGCCTGGCGATCTGCATGATGCTTCTTGCCGCGTCCGAATCCGGATAAGCAATGAGAAACGGCTTCTGCGTACGGACCGCTTTGCCCACCTTGCCGTCGTCCGCGACGTAGCCGCCGTAAGGAAGGCGGATGCCGAGAAAGCGGTCTGCCGCCATGTCCATCTTGGCCGCCGTATGGCGCCCTTCCTGCTCATCGAAGGCACGATTGACGACTACCCGGAACCGCGTATCCGGCATGCTTCCCGAAACCATCTTGACGAGCGCGTAAGCATCCGTGATGGATGTCGGCTCGGGAGTCGTCACGACGAAGGTTTCGTGGGCCGCCTGGATGAAACGTTCCGACTCCCGTGTCAATCCCGCTCCGGTATCGAACAGGATGAAGTCATATTCTCCCTGGAGCATGCCGAGCTGCTCGTCCGCTTCCTGAAGCTGCCGATCCGTAAGATGAAGCAGCTCCCGGAATCCGGACCCGCCGGCTACGAAATGCAGCCCGGACGGTCCCAGCTGGATGATGTCGCGGATGCTTTTGGCGCCGGTGAACAGATGATAGAGAGAGTATGGCGCCGGAATGCCCATCAGCACGTCCAGATTGGCCATGCCGATATCCGCGTCGATGACGAGCACTTTTCGGCCCAGAGACTGCAGCGCGAGTCCGAAATTCAGACTGAAGTTGGACTTGCCGACTCCGCCCTTCCCGCTCGTCACCGTCAGCAGCCGCGCGTTCTTTTCCATCTGCCCGCCCGTCCGCTCCTTGATCAGGTTGCGAAGCGCCTGGGCCTGGTCACTCATTCGGCTGGTTCCCCAGAAGCAGCTTCACATAACGGTCTGACCGGAACGGCTCGAGATCGTCCGGAACCGTCTGGCCGAAGGCCAGATAAGCCGGCTTCAGCCCGTGGTCCATGATCAGATTGAAGGCCGCGCCGTACACCGTCGTTTCATCCAGCTTGGTGAAAATGACCTTGTCCACCCCGTGCCGGATGAAAGGCTGCGCTACCGCTTCCATATCCGGCGTGCGGGCGGTCAGGCTGAGCACCAGCAGCGTATCCGCATCCTCGCTGCTTCTCAGCAGGCTGTTGACCTCGTGGATCTGCAGCTCGCTGCGGTAATTCCTGCCGGCCGTATCCATGAGCACGGCATCCTTCTGCTCCAGCTGCTGGAATGCCCTTGCCGCCTCCGCGGGGGAGAAGACGACTTCCAGCGGAATTCCCAATATATCCGCATAGGTCCGAAGCTGGTCGACAGCGGCGATGCGGTACGTATCCGCGGTGATCAGGCCGACAGCTTTGCGATGGCGCAAAGTAAGATCCGCCGCCAGCTTCGCGATGGTCGTCGTCTTGCCGACGCCTGTCGGTCCGACGAAATGCAGCACCCGGCTATGCTCAGCCGGTTTCTCTCCCATATATGGCTCCAGCCACATTTGCAAATGCTCTGCGGCTGCCGCCCAAAGAGCTTGAGGATCTTCGCTTAGAAGACTGTAATCCGGCTTGGCCTGCAAGTCGGCCAGAAGCCTTTCCCGCCAAGCGGCCTTGACCTCCTGCGCTTCCAGCCTTTCCATCAGGCTGGACACATGGACCGGCGCCGTTTCGGCGGCCTGGGCGCCGGACAGCTGGCGGATCCAGGTTTTGAGGTCGCGAACTTCCCGGAGCAGATCCGGCTCCATTCCTTGAGAGGCAGGCTCGCGGAAGCCGCTTGCCGGGGCGGCGGCAGCGGAGCCGTTGGAAGCGGCCGCCTTCCCGGCGGATACAGCAGGCTCAGGTGCAGCTTCGCCTGCAAATGCAGGCGGGCTGGCAGCAGGCTTAGCGACCGACTTGTACTTGGCCGCCGCAAGCGAAGCCGGAGCAGACGGGGCTGCCGTAGAAGACAGCGCAGCCGGCTGCCTGGGCGCTGCCTCTGGCTCCGGCGAAGCCGACTGCCTCGAGGCCGCTGCTGCCAACGATTGGAGGGTGTCGGCAAATGCAGGGGATGGCGCCGGCGGGCTGACGGTTTCCGCCGCCGCAACGACCTCGATGCCTTTTTTGCCGAACATGCCGAGGAACCCTCCGGTCTTGATTTCCTTCGTGCTCAAGATGACGGCATCCTTGCCCAAATCTCCTCGGATAAGCGCCATAGCCTCCGGCATGGACGACACGACGTAGCGCTTCACTCTCACAAGCTCACCGTCCCTATGCTCTGAACTTCAATGGAAGGCTCCAGCTCGCTGTAGGACAGCACCGGAATGTCACCCATCACCCGTTCGATCATCTGCCGCAAATACATGCGGATCGTCGGCGAAGCAAGCACGACCGGCTGGTGCCCGGACTGGATCTGCCGATTGACTTGCTCGCTCACCTTATTGCAGATCTGCTGGGTGGCGATCGGATCCATGGCCAGATAGCTGCCATGCTCGGACTGCTGGACGGCTTCGGCGATTTTCTTCTCCAGCGCCGGGCTGACCGTAATGACCCGCATCGAGTTGCCGCCTGCGCTGTACTGCTGCGTAATCTGGCGGGAGAGCGCCTGGCGGGCGTACTCCGTCAATATGTCGGTATCCTTCGAGTACAGCCCGTGGTCGGCCAAAGTCTCGAAGATGCTGACAAGGTCCCGGATCGAGATTTTCTCTTTGAGCAGCTTGGCAAGCACCTTCTGCACATCCCCGATCGTCATGACGGAAGGAATGAGTTCCTCCACGAGCGCCGGGTAGGCTTCCCGCATGTTGTCGATAAGCGCCTTGGTCTCCTGCCTGCCGAGCAGCTCATGCGCATGGCGCTTGATGATCTCGGTCAGATGGGTGGCGACGACCGATGGCGGATCGACGACGGTGTAGCCCGACATCTCGGCCCTTTCCTTGGTCGCCTCGTCGATCCATAACGCCGGCAGTCCGAAGGCCGGCTCCATCGTCTCGATGCCGATGATGGATTCGTCCTCGAAGCCCGGGCTCATCGCCAGATAATGATTCAGGAGCAGGTCGCCGCGAGCGACCGTATTGCCTTTGATCTTGATGATGTATTCGTTCGGCCGAAGCTGGATGTTGTCTCGGATGCGAATCACGGGAACGACAAGCCCGAGCTCGAGCGCGCACTGGCGGCGGATCATGATGATCCGGTCCAGAAGATCGCCGCCCTGCTGCGTATCCGCGAGCGGGATGAGGCCGTAGCCGAATTCGAATTCGATCGGATCCACATGCAGCAGGTTCACGACGCTTTCCGGACTCCGCACTTCCTCGATCTCCTTCTCCTCCACCATCTGCTCCTGCTCTGCGATCGCTCGGCTTTGCTCGCCTTGCATCTTCCACCCCAAGTAGACAAGCAGTCCCGCGATCGGGAACGTGCGGATGATTCCGATAGGGGTGAACAGACCCAGCAGGGCGATGGTGCCGGCCACGACGAACAGCAGCTGCGGATACCGCAGAATCTGGCTGGTCAGGTCATGGGCCAGATTGCCTTCCGAAGCCGCTCTCGTCACAATCAGGCCGGCAGCGGTAGAGATGAGCAGCGCCGGAACCTGACTGACGAGACCGTCGCCGATCGTCAGGATGGAATACGTGTTGAGAGCTTCGGTGAAGCCCATCCCATGCACCGCCATCCCGATGATGAAGCCGCCGAGAAGGTTGATGATGAGGATGATGATCGATGCGATCGCATCTCCCTTGACGAATTTGCTCGCGCCGTCCATCGACCCGTAGAAGTCGGCTTCCCGCTCGATCTTGGAGCGGCGGGCCCGAGCCTGCTGCTCGTTGATCATGCCTGCGTTGAGATCCGCATCGATGCTCATCTGCTTGCCCGGCATGGCATCGAGCGTGAACCTTGCCGCAACCTCCGCGACCCTCTCGGAGCCTTTGGTGATGACGATGAACTGCACGACAACCAAGATCAGGAACACGACAAAGCCGATGGCGACCTGGCCTCCGGCAACCCAGTTTCCGAATGTCTGGACCACCTCGCCCGCGTGGGCATGGACAAGGATGTTGCGGGTTGTCGATACGTTGAGGGCGAGCCTGAACAAGGTCGTAATCAACAGGAGCGCCGGGAAGATGGAGAAATCCAGCGCTTCTTTTGTATTCATCGCTATTAAGAGAATGATAAGAGCGACCGATATGTTGATTACGAGCAGGAAGTCCATCAGAAAAGTAGGGATGGGGATGACCATCATTAGGACAATGCCGATAATCCCTACCAAGATTGCCAGGTCCCTCGGTTTCATGACGAATGCCTCCGCTTACTGAATTAAGATGATTTGCTGCGGCCTTTCAGCTTGTATACATAGGCCAGCACTTCCGCGACCGCTTGGAACAGATCCGGCGGTATGCTGTCCCCGATTTCCGTCCTGTCGTACAAGGCTCTCGCCAGCGGACGGTTCTCCATCGTGACGACTCCGTTCTCCTTCGCGACTTCCTTGATCCTCAAGGCGACGTAATCCATTCCCTTCGCCAAAATGACGGGAGCCTGCATGCGCGTGCCGTCGTAACGGATGGCGATGGCGAAGTGGGTCGGGTTCGTAATGACGACATCGGCCTTGGGCACTTCCTGCATCATGCGCTGAAGCGCCATCTTCCGCTGCCGCTCCTTGATCTTCCCTTTGATGAGCGGATTGCCCTCGCTCTTGATGTATTCATCCTTGATGTCCTGCTTGGACATTCGCAGATTTTTCTCATACTCGTATTTCTGATAGAAATAGTCCGCCGCCGCGATGACGATCATCAGCGAGGCGAATTCGAGACCGAGCTTCAAGGTCAGGCCGGCTGTGAACGTGAAGATGTCTTCGATGGGAGAATGTCCCAGCATGAGAATGCGTCCCCATTCTCCCCAGATCGTGTAGAACACGACCACTCCGACTACGAGCAGCTTGATGATGCTCTTGAAGAATTCCGCGACCGACCGCATCGAGAAGATGTTCTTGAATCCGCTGATCGGGCTCAGTTTCTTGAAGTCGGGCTTGAGCGGCGTCCCCGTAAGCAGAAAGCCTACCTGCACGTAGTTGAATGCCGCAGCCGCCACGAAAGCGAGCAGCAGAATCGGAGCCAGCAGCATGAGCAGCTCCATCATGACGTGATAGAACAGCGACATGACGTTGCCCGAGGTCAGATCCAGAGTGAGCCAGTCGTTGAACAGGCTGCCGAAAATACGGTAGATCCGTTCCTTGTAATACCCGCCGAGAACGAGGAAGCTTCCAATGACGAACAGGATGATGAAAGCGCCGGGAAGCTCGTGGGTTTTGGCGATCTGGCCCTTGTCGCGGGCTTCGCTGCGCTTCTTCGGCGTCGCTTTTTCGGTCTTCTCGCCGTTGAACAGCTGCAGGTCGACTTTGAACCGGAGCCTCATGGCCGTGTCCCTCCTCAAGAGCCTGTCCCGCCTTTGCTGCCGACAGCGTTGAACAGCTCGCCGAGCTTCTCGAACATCAGGCTGAACAAATGCCCGAACAGAACGCCGAGAGACGGCATCAGCAGCATCAGCAGCAGGATGCCGAGCATGATTTTGAGCGGGGCGCCGATGACGAATACGTTGTATTGAGGCGCCGTCCGCGCCAGGAAGCCAAGACCGACATCCGTCAGGAACATGGCTACGACAATCGGCGCCGCGATCTGCAGGGCGAGCAGGAAAGACTGGGAGAACGCCCTGACGAGAAAGTCCGAGATCAAGCCGCTGGAGACATGCTCCATCAGCCCCAGCTTGAGAGGCATCCAGTTGTAGCTGTTCATCAGCGCCTGCAGCATATACAGATGGCCGTTCATCGTCAGAAACAGCAGCGTCAGCACCATATACTTGAGATTGCCGGTAATCGGCGCCGAGGTTCCGCTCAGCGGATCGATGATGTTCGACATGGCGAGACCCATCTGCAGATCGATGAACGCGCCGGCCGTCTGGACGACCGTGAAAAACAGGTAGACGATGAATCCAAGCAGGAGCCCGATCAGGATTTCCTGGATGATGAGCAGGATAAAGCCCGCATCGGCAGCGGCCGTCTGTTTGATTCCGTACGAGAAGTACACAAGAAGCGAAACGGCGAAACCGAGGCCAATCTTGAGCCTCGCCGGCACGGTTCGAGTGGAAAAGACAGGCGCGACTACAAAAAAAGAGGTCATTCGACAAAAAATCAGCAAAAAAATAGGGAAACCGTTAAGAAATTGTTCCATCAGCCTCTGCCTACCCGATATAGTTGTGCAGGTTGTTCAGCAGGTTGTAGGTGAAATCCACCAGCGTGTTCAATATCCACGGACCGAACAGCAGAACCGCGGCCAATACGGCGACGATCTTGGGGACGAACGCCAGCGTCTGTTCCTGGATCTGGGTCGTCGCTTGAAAAATGCTGACGGCCAGGCCGACGACAAGCCCGAGAATAAGCATGGGCGCGCTCGCTTTCAGCATGACGAACATCGCTTGGCCCGCCAGGCCGATGATGAAATTGGAACTCATCGCATTCCCCTCCTTCTTCTGCGGTCATGACGGATTAAAGCTGAGCAGCAGCGACTTGATGACCAAATACCACCCGTCTACGAGGACAAACAGCAGAATTTTGAAAGGAAGCGAGATCATGACCGGCGGCAGCATCATCATCCCCATCGCCATCAGCGTACTGGAAACAACCATGTCGATAATCAAAAAGGGAATGAAGATCATGAATCCCATCTGGAACGCTGTCTTTAGTTCGCTGATCGCGTATGCCGGCACCAGCACCGTAATCGGAATATCCTGATAGGTTTTGGGCTTTTCCGCTTTGGTGTAGTTCAGAAACAGCAGCAGGTCCTTTTCCCTCGTATGCTGGAACATGAACTTCTTCATCGGCACAGCCGCTTTTTCAAGCGCCTCCGTCTGAGTCAGCTCGCCCTTCATATAAGGCTGCAGAGCCGTATCATTCACTTGCGACAGCGTTGGAGACATGACGAACAGCGTCAGGAACAACGCCAGACCGATCAGAACCTGATTCGGAGGCATCTGCTGGGTTCCGAGCGAAGTACGCACGAAACCAAGCACGATGACGATCCGGGTAAAGCTGGTCATAAGAATAAGGAAGGAAGGAGCAACCGTCAGAACGGTCACCATCAATACGATGGATAAAGCGCTCGTTCCTCCGGCGCTATCCCCGCCAATGTTGATATCGATGCCCGGCAGAGGCTCGGCGTAAGCGGCGCTCTGCCAGGCGAGCGACATGGCCAGGACAGTCATCAGCGAAAGCATACGTTTTCTAGTCATTCGTCCCTCAACCGATCCCTGTCTCTAGATTCCTGGAACAGCTGTTCAAGCTCTTCCTGCTGCCTGGATTGCTGCTCGAGCTTTTGATGCAGCAGCTTCTGGAACCGCTTGGCCTCTTCCTTGTCTCCGTCGGCCGAAGCTTGAACAGACCGGTTCCCTTCTCCTGTCTTGCCTTGGATTCTCCGCATCCACTCCCCCAGCGGAACGCCGGTTGCGGCATTGCGCTTCTCCAGCAGCTGGCTGCGGAGGCTGTCCGCTTCTTCCCCTGCCGGGAACCGGTCCAGAAGCGTCACATTCTCGCCGACGCCGACAACATAGATGGTGCCGGCTGTTTCAATGACCTGGATCGACTTGTTCGGTCCGAGCGTCAATCCTCCAAGCTGTTCAAGAGCTCTTGCGCCCCCCATCAGCTGGCTTCGCTTGGACAGCCAGCGAATAAGGAGGGTGATCAATCCGATGACAAGAGCAAGCGAAACCAGCACCCAGACTACGCTGCCCGTCATGCCCCCGCTCGCGAAGTGCGGCACCTCGCTCCCGCCGGAAGGAAGGGCATAATCAATCGTTCCATCAGGCTTCGGCGAAGCGGAAGGAGCGGCCGCCTGAGCCGCCAATCCGGCTAACAATGGCATTTCCGTTACCCAAGCGTCTTCTTGATGGCCTCGATGACCCGGTCAGCCTGGAACGGCTTCACGATGAAATCCTTCGCGCCGGCCTGAATGGCGTCGATGACCATCGCTTGCTGGCCCATGGCCGAGCACATGATGACTTTAACGTTCGGGTCGATTTTCCTGATTTCCTTCAAGGCGGCAATGCCGTCCATCTCCGGCATCGTAATGTCCATCGTGATCAGATCCGGCTTGACTTCCTTGTATCTTTCAATCGCCTGCGATCCGTCCTGAGCCTCGCCCACGACCTCGTACCCGTTTTTAGTCAGAATATCGCGAATCATCATTCGCATGAATGCAGCGTCATCAACGATCAGAATACGGTTTGCCATTTGTCATTTCCTCCCTGGATGCACTTATTGAATTTTGGTCATGCGGTCCCACTGGCTCACGATATCCGTGACCCGGACCCCGAAATTCTCATCGATGACGACAACTTCGCCTTTTGCAATCAGCTTGTTGTTCACCAGAATGTCTACGGGCTCGCCTGCCAGCTTGTCGAGCTCGATGATGGAGCCTTGCGACAGCTCAAGAATATCCTTGATCTGTTTTTGCGTGCGTCCAAGCTCTACGGTTACTTTCAGCGGGATATCGAGGAGCAGGCCGAGATTGCTCTCGTCTCCTTGAGGATATCCCGGCTGGAAACCGGAAAATTGAACCGGCTGGACATTGACGTTGCGGCCTGCCGGAGCGCCGAAAGTCTGCGGACCTTGATTGTGGACAGCAGGCGCGGCGTGCATGTCGGCCATCGGCTGCTGATACGCCGGCTGTTCGTAAACAGGCTGCTGCTGCACAGGCTGTTGATGAACGGGCTGTTCGTGGACAGGCTGCTGCTGGACGGGCTGCTGAGCCGGCGGTTCCGAATGCGGGGCTGCTGAAGCCGCTTCAATCGATGGAGCGGCAGATGCTGCGGCGGCCTCATCCCCGCTTCCGCCCATCAGCGTGTCGACCATCTGCTTGGCGAAGTTGACCGGCAGCAGCTGCATGATCGTCGAATCGATCAAGTCTCCGATCATCAGCCGGAAGCTGACTTTGATGAAGACGTCATCCGGCGGCAGCTGGGCGAGTCCTCCGCCTTGCTCCACATCGAGGATATCGATCCCGGGAGGCGAGATGTTGACCATCCGGTTGAAGATGGTCGACATCGATGTCGCCGATGAACCCATCATTTGGTTCATCGCTTCCTGCACGGCGCTGATATGGATGTCATTGAGCTCCGTCTGGCCGACGTCGCCTTCGCCGCCAAGCATCAGATCGGCGATGACGCCGGCATCCTTTGTCCTGATGACGAGCGAATTGATGCCTTGAAAGCCTTCAACATAGCTGACCGACACCGCGACATGAGGCCGGGGGAATTCGTCGGCGAGGTCTTCCCGCTTGATGAGGGCGACCTGCGGAGTCGTGATATCCACTTTTCTTCCCAGCAGGGTGGACAGCGCGGTAGCCGCGCTTCCGAATGTGATGTTGCCGATCTCGCCCAGAGCATCCTGCTCGATGGAGCTCAGGTATTGGGAGATCTGCGCCTCGCCTGCCGTATCGGAAGGAGCGGCGGAATAACCGTCCGAGCTCTGCCGGAGCAGGGCATCGATCTCCTCCTGGGACAAATAATCCTTACTCGTCATAATCTTCGTCTGCTCCTTCGCTTACGATCTCGTCCACCTGGACGGCAAGGCGGTCGCGGACCGACCCCGGGCTGCCGATGAACTTCAGCTTTTCTCCAACCTTGATATGCAAGCCTTCGCCGACCGGCTTCTTCAAGGAAATGACATCTCCTGCGGCAAGGCTCATGAACTCTCTAACCGTAATGGAGGATTCTCCGAGCTCGGCTATGATCGGCAGCTTCGCTTTATGTACGCGCTGCTCCAGGATCTCCACTTCTTCAGGGGCACGCGACTTCTTCTGGGATACGAACCAGTGATGCACGGACAATCTCGGCATGATCGGCTCGATGACCACATGCGGAATGCACAAGTTGATCATGCCGGTCGTATCCCCGATTTTCGTGCTCAATGAAATCAAAGCGATCGTTTCGTTGGGAGAAACGATCTGCATGAACTGCGGGTTCGTTTCCAGCGAATCCAGCCTCGGCGAAATGTCGTACACCGTTTTCCAGGCTTCCTGCAGGCTTTCGAAGGCACGGCTGAAGATTTTCTCCATGATCATGGTTTCAATCTCCGTGAGCGCCCCGATCTTGGCGGGAGCGGTTCCTGTGCCTCCAAGCAGCCTGTCGACCATGGAATAGGCCACGTTGGGATGGACTTCAAGCACCATCCTTCCTTCCAGCGGCTCCGCCTCAAAGATGTTCAGAATGGTCATTTTGGGAATCGAGCGGATGAATTCGTCGTACGGCAGCTGTTCCACCTGCACGACGCTGATCTGCACAAACGTTCTCAGCTGCGCCGAGAAATAAGTCGTCAAGTATCGGGCGAAGTTTTCATGTATCCGGGTCAAGCTTCGAATATGGTCCTTGGAAAAACGGACTGCCCGCTTGAAATCGTACGCGCGGATCTTCTTCTGGCTTTCTTCCTTCTTCAGCTCCTCCGCATCCATCTCTCCTGACGACAAGGCGGCAAGCAGGGCGTCGATCTCATTCTGGGAAAGCACATCCACCATCACTCTCACCTCCTTCGCTTATCTCACTTGGCCGTCCTAGATTTCCGTCAACGTATAGTCCGTGATGGAAACCTTGATCAGCTTGCCTTTGGGAAGAACTTCATTGATTTGGTTCAGCAGCTTGGCCTCGAGCGCATCCTGCCCGGCCGAGCCTTGCAGCGCCTGGGCTTCCGTATCTGCAAGCGTACGGTTGATGATCGGCTTCACGACGATATCCTTGATCTTGTCGAAGTCTTCCTTCGTCGCCTTTTTGTCCAGCTGGAAAGCGAAGCTCACGAGCAGGAATTTGTTGCCGTCCTTCAGGTTGCGCTTGATATCTTTGAGCTCTGACGTGACCTCGACCCGTTCGTCAGCCGTAAGCGGCTTGACCTTGGCGGCTGCCGCCGTCGTCTTGGCCGCATCCCCTCCCGAAGCCGTTGCGGGCTCCTTCAGGAGCGAGTTGTACAGGATGACCGCCACAACAGCGATCAGCGAGATGGCCAGCAGCGTCGTGATCAGCCAGGGAAGCATTTTTTTCATAGCGCCTATTCCTCCGTATATCCACTCTTATGAGATGAAGCCGCGAGGCCGATGGAGCGGTAGAAATCGGTCATCCGCCCGGCCAGAACGGCAGCCGACTCCACAACGACCATTTTTTTGCCGGTGGTCATCGTCACGAGCGTATCCGGCGTTTCTTCCAGGAGCTCGATCAGCAGGGCATTGATCATCAGCTTGCTGCCGTTGAGCCTTGTTACTTCAATCATGTGAACCCTCCCGCGGCTGCCCGTTGGCGGAACCGATGCGGCCGAGCGGAGCTCGGCCGGCGGATCCAGACTCTACAGGGCTAGATCAATTATCTCTTCAGATTGACGAGCTCTTGAAGAATTTCATCCGATGTCGTAATGATTCGGGAGTTGGCCTGGAAACCGCGCTGCGCAACGATCATTTCCGTGAACTCGCTCGTAAGGTCGACGTTGGACATCTCCAGTTGGCCGGCCACGATGTTCCCTGTTCCGGTCTCCGGATCTCCGGGAGCTCCGATAGCCAGCTCCTCGGCATTGGAATTCACCGTAGAGCGGTAAAGGTTGCCGCCGATTTTTTCCAGTCCGTTCGGATTGGTCACTTTCACGACGCCTATGGTGGCAATGACATCTCCTGTCGTTCCGTCTGCATTGACACCTGTCACCGAACCGTCTTTGCCGATCGTGAAGGCGCTGACTCCAGCCAGCGAAATCGGTTCGCCGTCGGAGCTCAGCACGAGAGCGCCGTCAGCGTTGACCAGCTGTCCCGCGGCATCGACCGAGAAATTGCCGGCACGCGTCAGGTAGAAGCCGTCCTCCATTCCCGCAGGACGGACGGCGAAAAATCCGTCTCCGTCGATGCGCAGATCCGTCGGCACGTTGGTCGTCATGGCGCTGCCCGCCGTGTGCACCGTGTCGATGGATGCCACCGTCACGCCAAGACCGATCTGCTGCGCGTTTTTGCCGCCTCGCGCTCCGTCTTCCGGCTGCGTCGCTCCTGCGACAGTCTGGCTCAGAATATCCTGGAACATGACCCGTCCCGCTTTGAAGCCGACGGTGTTCACGTTCGCAATATTGTTGCCGATGACATCAAGCTTGGTTTGGAAGCCCCGCATGCCGGAAACGCCCGAATACATAGATCTCAACATAATCTATCAACCTCCTAAATGGATGGATACTGCTCGTTCAGGCTCCTGCCGGCTGTTCTCCGGAAGACTCTTCCGGCAACTGTTCCGGAGTCTCTTCCGCCGCATCGGATCGAATGGACTTCAGCGCGTCGATCGGAACATAGTTGCCGCTGGAGACGATATACTGGATGCCGTCCTTGAGCACGACCGAATCGACGAGGCCGCTTTCGGTCGTCAGCTTGCCGGCAGCATCAAAGATGTCCCATTCCGCCTGCTTCCCGATGAGATCGGATGTAAGTCCAAGATTCTGTCCCTGGACGTTGAGCTGTCCGGAAATGTTCGACAGCTGCTCGACAGAGGAGAATTGAGCGAGCTGGGCGATGTAAGTCGTGTTGTCGGACGGATTCATCGGGTCCTGATATTTCAGCTGTGCGACCAGAAGCTGCAGGAAAGCATCCTTGCCGAGCGTGGAGTTGTCCATGCTTGTCGACGCTGCCTTGGAATTCTTTTGGCTCACGAACGGATAAATGGAATTGGCGTTCACGGATGCTGCCATCGTTGATCCCCCTTGAAGCCGGCTTATGCCGTCTCGTTAATTGCCCTGCCGTATCCAAGCTCACGAATGGCGGTTTGGATGACTTCAGCCTCCTGCACGCCCTGATCTTCAAGGCGGTCGGAGCCGTTTCGCGCAAACTGGCCGCCCTGCCCGCCTCCGCCCCGGCTCTGCTGGCCGAATGAAAGCGAGGTCTGAAGCTGGCTCGAGGCCGATACATCAAGCCGGTCAACCTGGAAGCCTTGGTTCTGCAAGGACATTCGGAGCTGGCCCAGCTGGTTCTCGATCGCTTCCCTCGCCGCCGGCGAATCCGCTGCGAACAGCGCCGTCAATTGGCCATTGTGGATTTGGAGCTTGACGTCCACCTGTCCCAAGTTTTCCGGAGTCAGCGTCAGTCTTGCTTCGGTCATGCCGGATGAAGACGAGACATCAAGCTTTTTCAAGACAAGCCCGGCCACCTCCTGGGCAAACCGATGAACGGGCACCTTCACGACCGTTTCCGCACTGTCCGGAACCGCAGCTCCCGGCTGGACATTTCCTGTTGAGACCGCAGCGGCTGACGACGGCTGTTCATTGCTTTCCGCCATGAGCATGGCCGGCTGCACGGCATCGTCCGCCTGAGCGCTTCCGGCAGAGGCGCTTACCGCCGCTCGGATGTGGGCTGAAGAAGCTTCAAGCTTCGCCAGCAGCGTTGTGCCGGAAGCCGGAATTCCTGTCAAAGGAGTCCCTTCAGGCCGGCCGGCCGGGATCGTTCCGCCTGGAGCGGATTTGGCTGGTTGGGGCGCTTCGAGCAGGCTTTGCAGCTTGGTCAGCTGCGCCTGGGTCAGCGACTGGGAATCGACCTTTCCGGATGGCTTGGCGAGAATGTCGGGCAATTGCTGCCTCAGCGCCAGCAGCAGCTCTCCTACTTCCCCTTTGGCAGCTGTCGCTGCGGAAGCGGCTGCGGGCTCATCCCGCTCCTGCTGGCCGCCGCCTGCAAGCTTCCCTGCAGGAGGCGGCTGAATGCCGAGCAGCGCAAGCAGCGCTCCCAGCTCGGAGGCCGCTTGCTGCCAATCCTCGAGCGGAATGGAGCCATCCTCTTCCTTGCCTTCGTATAGCTGATCCAGCAGCTCCTCCAATTTGGCAAGCAGCGGCTCGGCTGCCTGCTCCTCGGAGGAAGCAGCGGCAGGATCGGCTTCTGCTGGCTGCAGAGCTTCCGGGAGCGCTCCGTCTGCCAGAGCAGGGACGCTCGGCTCCGCGCCGTCAGGCTGGGCGGCGGTTGCGCTCAGCGCCATAGCGGCTGCCAATG
>NZ_CBRA020000039.1:0-64986 GCF_000469945.2 Paenibacillus sp. P22
GGCGTTCGGGGTTGAATAAGACGAAATTATCGTCTTATTCCATCGCTTAGGGCCGTTCGGGGTTGAATAAGACGAAATTATCGTCTTATTCCATCGCTTAGGGCCGTTCGGGGTTGAATAGGACGAAATTATCGTCTTATTCCATCGCTCAGGGCGATTCGGGGTTGAATAAGACGAACTTATCGTCTAAATCCAACACTCAGGGTAGCGTCAAGAAGTTTGTGCAAGCAGCAAGATACTCCCAGTTGAGGTGCGTGGAATCGGATTAATGGGGATAGCGATCGTTAAACATCTGCTTCATTTTTTTGCTTCACGGCCGTTTCGCCAACCGCGAATGACTTTTTTCCGTCGTACTCGTCGTACTTGTCTTACGTACTCGTCATACTCGTCATACTCGTCATACTCGTCGTACTCGTCATAATCATCATACTCGTCGTACTCGCTCGCCGTTAGGTACAGATTTTCTCCACCGCCTCCTTGTTCGTAAGGCTGTTCATCGGCTGGAACGTTTGCGGATCACTTTGTTCATACGTTTGATTGGGTTGGACGTGTAGATAGCCAGCTGCATCTCAGGCGAATACGAATAGAACGTCAGCAGCGTATCCAGCTGGTTTTCCCGCGACACGATTTCCTTTGGGTAGCGCTTTTGCCGCTTGTCCTTCAAACGATCAAAAGCAGCCAGGGAAAGCTCACGGTCCAGCGTGTTGTATACGGTTTTGAGATCAGCAAGGATTGAACCAACGGGGAACGTTAGCTTAGCCGTTGGCTCTGTAAATGACCGCTGGATCGGCTAGTCTAATAGTTAACCATGTACGCATATAAAGAAACCGAGCGCAGATGCTCCGTTCCTTTGTGTTTACCTCTATACCCGCCAGCAGTCCTCGAGCCGTTATCGAAGATCGCAGAAAAAGCCGAAATGGCGGATGATATCGTACAAAACGTCTTCTTAAAGCTTGTGGTGATGCTGAGCACGTTTCTCGGCGAAGCGGGCATGAAGACATGCCTTTTCAGCATTACGCCGAGATTTTACTGTGCATCAACCACGCCAAGCGTACCTGCTATCTCCTGAAGAGTTGCCTGTCCACAGGCAAAACGGCAACACGGATGACGAAGCTGCTTGATTACGACTTTTTATAAACAAGCGGATTAAGCGCGCTTGCTGCAAGTTCGCCCGGCTTGCATCCCGGAAACCAATGATGCATATCGCTCATCCTTGCTTTGCTGTCCGGCTTGGCGATACGAACGCCGTCGGCAATATAGATAACGGTCATAACCTTGCGCATATGATCCGTCGGGTTTCCAGGGGCTGAATGCATCGTCCATCCGGCATGAAAGGTCGCGTCGCCTGCTGACATTCCGCCGTAGTTCACTTGCGGGATTTGCTTGGCTTCAATGAACTGTCCTAACGTCTTATGGGATTCGTCGGAAATCTCCTGCTTGCTCACGTAACCCAGCTTGTGCGTACCGGAAGCAAAGGTCATGGTGCCGACCTCTTGCGGGATGGGCACAAGCGGCATCCACATCGTAATGGTGTTGTCGGTACCCAGCGGCCAATAAATTTGATCCTGATGCCATGGAGTGTGCCCGCCGCCAGGCTCCTTGAAGAGCGCCTGATCATGATAGATGCGGACTCCGTCCACGTCCATTAACTCCGCTGCGATTTTGGCAAACCGTCTAGCCATGACAAATCGTTTGACCGCCTCGCTTTTTTCCCAGACATTGCCGATTTGAATAAACGCTTTTCCATACGTATCACGTTCCGATACCGGTTTATCATGATAGTTGAGCTTCATTACCCAATCGGTGATGATTTCCTCGTACACGCTCACTTCATCGGGCTTGGCAACCTGTTTTAAGAAAATATGTCCATTCTCCTGATAACCCTCTATTTGGCCACTTGATAACGAATAAGCATCACTCATTTCCGGCAATGCTGAAACGTTTTCGTTCATCATTATTCCTCCTTTTGCAGGTCCATCCATAATTGCTCTGCCCATTTTTTCAGCAGTTTCGATTGCTGCCAGCGATCCGAGAGTTCCTCAGACGAATGGGATGATGGCAAGAATTGAGGTGTGATCGAATAGTGGTGCCCAATCTCGCACACAAAGGGCAGCACGTCTCCCGGCTGTGCTTGGGTGAGCCAATTTCTCATGCCTGCTTTCCACCAGCGCCGGAAATGCTCAACGATCGGATGCTCGGCTTGTTCTTCCAAGTGAATTTGAATTTGCTGCCCATTCGTTACACGTCCATGAATCGATCCGGTTCGCATCAGCAGCTCGGCGAAGTAAGGTTCAGCAAGCTCGAAGCTGTTCATTTCACCGGCAAGTATATAGTGGGATAGATCGATCGTTAAGGCCATTTCAGGAACTGCCCTCACATACTCTGTTGTACGCAGCAAATCTTGTGTAATTCGGCCGCGATGCGTTTCTATGAAAAAGGGTACGTTAAAATGTGCGGCTGTCTCGTAAAGCTCCTTGATTAAATCGACGGCTTCTCTGTTGATGGTAAATGAATCTTTTACCTGTGCATTAACATACATGACATTGTAATCCTGGGCTTTCAGCAAGGCTTCTTTAAGCTGTAGCCCGCTCGATGGAAAGGTCTCCAGTCCGAAGCTGAATGGGTGCTTCTGCATCAGCCTGCGCCACAGAGCCTCATCTTCACGCTCGGGCAAGCTTCCAAAAATACCGGTAAAGCCGGCGTTGGCCATTTCGTCAAATTTCTGCTCGAGTGACCATTCCTTGCCGTTGTCGCCATACAGCTTCATGGACCACATGGCCTGATGCAGCTCCATGCAAGGCTTAGTTGAAGCGCCATTGCTCGCTCTTTTCAACGAAATCGTTCATCTCTCCCTCCAGAGCTAATGATTTGATGTAGCCTTATTGTAATTAACGGCCATACGTTTGGCTTTGTCTAAGATTCAACTGTTTTTGTCAATACCTACTGTGTTGCACATGCTGGTCTGATATAGTATTCGTAAAACACGAGCAGCATCAGGAGGATATTGATGCAAATTTTACAGGAGTATTTGAATAAACATCCGATTGTGCCTTATATCAGAGAATGTGATTACGCTGTGCGAAAACCATGGAGCATGCCGGAGAGGCGGCTGCTCGATTATTTGCTGATTTATGTTCAGGAGGGGACATGCAACTTCAGGGTAGACAGGACTTTGTATGAATTTCATAAGGGGGAGTTTTGTTTTATTCAACCCAACAGCCTGAATGATCTGGAGGGAATTGTGAATACGGTAACGCCCTTTGCGCATTTTGATGTGTTTTACGCT
The DNA here is from genome assembly GCF_000469945.2 of Paenibacillus sp. P22. Classification (NCBI taxonomy): domain Bacteria; kingdom Bacillati; phylum Bacillota; class Bacilli; order Caryophanales; family Paenibacillaceae; genus Paenibacillus; species Paenibacillus sp. P22. The sequence goes on from NZ_CBRA020000039.1 coordinate 3,287, forward strand.
GCTGACCGGGAGCAAAGCTTTCCCACGCGCGCCGGTCAAGTGGAATTGAGCGCCTATCTGCATCTCATGCAGCCAAGGCTTGATGAAATGCTGCAGGTTGAAGTTCCGGTCAAGCTAAAGCCAAAAAACAGCACAAGGTTTCGCGATACGTTTCTGCAAGTAGTGGAGTTCTGGCAGGATCGCGACCCGCTTATGCAGTTGAAGGCACAGGCAGGACTTACCGAGCTGGTCATTATGCTTATGGAGGACGTGCTGGAGAGGAAACAGTCGCAGCGGACCTCGCCGCAGACGCTGAACTGGATTACATCCTATTTCTCCTTTCATCTTAATGAACCCTTAAGCGTAGCGGATATGGCTAGGCGCGCAAATTTATCCCATTCCCGCTTTCATGACTTGTTCAAGCAGCAGTATGGAATGACGCCACATCAATATTTGCTGGAGATGAGAATCAACCATGCTTGCGAGCTGCTGCAAAATACCAAATTGACCCAGAAGCAGGTAGCGGATTATTGCGGATTTTCCGATATCCATCACTTCTCAAAGACGTTTAAGAAGAAGCTTGGCATCGCTCCAGGTCAATTTCGCAACGATTGCAAGAAAGAATGATTTACTGAAACGGTAGGATGGGATTCATAATTGGTTCATAGCTTTTCTGTATTTGTCAGGAGACGCCTTGTGAAGTTTCTTGAACGTACGGATAAAATAGGAAACATTGTCATAGCCGCACTCCATCGCTATCGCTGTCACGGACAGGTCGGTGTGAGTTAGCATACGAGATGCTGCTTCTAACCGAATTCTATTGATATATTGTATACAAGTAAAACCGGTATATGGTTTGAAGAAGCGGATAAAATGATAGTCGCTATACCCGGCTAATTGGCTTAGCGTATGAATCCATATCTTGTTCTACTAATGCTCATGAATATACGAGATGACCCCCTTCAGTTTATATACCTTTTGATTTCGCTCATTAAGCTCACGCTTATGTTTGAACAAGATCCTATGGGTACGCATTGCCCGAAGTTAATTATTCGATATTCCTGATCCCCAAATAGAGTTTGGAAAAGGGCTGTAACCCCGGGTTACAGCCTTTTTTCTTAAGCGGCCATTAAATGAGTTAAGCTGCAACTCGCTTTCGCTATCGCTCCGATGTCTCAATTTAAACCCATCCTTTTACAAGGTCACAATCTTGGCGTTTGATGTCATTACATTGGTAGTTGGGCCTCCCCCTAAAGTCCTACAATGACATCAGCAAGCGAAACCAACCGACTAGAACCGGGGAGGATACAGAGATGAAGAAGCAAAAAACCGCTGCGGCGGCGCTGGTTATGGCCATCGCGCTGACGGGGCTTACGGCATGCGGCAGCAGCAACAACGCGGAAAACAATGCAGGTGCCGCAAATACGGGCGCCGCAAATACGGGCGCGGCAACGGAGCCGGCTGCCAACACAGCGGCGAACGCAGGCGCAGCCGACAACGCAGGCGCCGATGCCGGCAACATGCCGGAGAAGCCGGCCGAGCTTACGATCTGGCCGGACGACAACGCCGACAGCGTGGCCACGATTACGGATATTACGAAGAAATACACGGAGAAAACCGGCATCAAGGTCAACGTCAAGCCGGTCAAAATGAACGACCAGCAGCAGATTCTCTCGCTGGACGGTCCTGCCGGGAAAGGTCCGGACCTGTTCTACCAGCCGGGCATCGGCAACCTGGTGCTCAAAGGCCTCGTGCAGCCGGTCAAGGCCGAGCAGGCCGTGCTCGACTCCTACACGCCGGAAGCGCTCAAGGCGCTCAGCCAGGACGGCCAGCTCTACGGCCTGCCGTTCGTAACGGAAACGTACGCGCTGTTCTACAACAAAAAGCTCGTGCCTACGGCGCCGGCGACGATCGCCGATCTGGAGAAGCTGGCTCAGGAACAGACGGATGCCAAAAAGCAGACGTACGGCTTCCTGTTCGAAGGCATCAACTTCTACTACGCTTGGGCGTTCATGGGCGGCAACGACGGCTACATCTTCAAGCAGACCGACGCAGGCGGCTACGATGTCAACGACATCGGCCTCAACAAGGAAGGCGCCGTCAAAGGCGTTCAGCTGATCCAGGATTGGTTCAAAAAAAGGCTATCTGCCTAAAGGCGTCAACGGCGACATCGTCGGCGGCCTGTTCGGATCCGGCAAAGTCGGCGCGGTCATCAACGGACCTTGGGCGATTACGGATTACAAGAAGCAGCTCGGCGACGACCTGGCGGTAGCTCCGCTCCCGACGCTGGAAAACGGCAAGCACCCGACCTCCTTCATCGGCGTGAAGGGCTGGATGCTCTCCAAGTTCTCCAAATCTCCGGAATGGGCTTCCGATCTGGCGGCATTCATCACCAATCAGGAAAACGCGCTGGAATACTACAAAAAGACCGGCCAGGTTCCGCCGGTAACCGCGGTTCTGAACGATGCCGCGCTGACCAGCGATCCGCTCGTCAAAGGCTTTACGGAGCAGGTCCAATTCGGCCAGCCGTTCCCGACGGTTCCTGAGCTTGATTATGTATGGGATCCGATGAAAAACGCGCTCCAATTCGCTTCCGAAGGCAAGGATGTGCAGAAATCGCTGGATGACGCTGTGAAGCAAGTCCAGGACAAGATGGCGATGTCCGGCAAATAAAAAGCCTGCGCCATCGGATCCTGTTCCACACGAAATCATCGCCGGCCGTCAAGGCACGGCGGGATTACACGACCACGATGCCCGCGGGCTGGCGCTCACCGGCGCGGCCCCCGGGCTTTTCCTTTTGAATCGACTCCGCTATTTTGGGCGGACCCCTATATAAAGAGCAAGGATTGGAAGGTGAAGGAACCATGCAGAAAGCATTGCAACCGAAGGCCGGTCCCCTGCCTTCTCCGTCTGCGGCAGCCGCGCTGTCCATCATTCCAGGCCTGGGCCAGCTGTACAACCGCCGCTTCATCAAGGGCGTGCTGTTCCTTATGCTGGCGCTGTCGCTCGCGGCATCGATCGGCGCATGGACGGTGCACGGCATCGAAGGGCTCATCACGCTGGGCGACGATCCGAATCAAGATGATTCCCGAACGCTGCTGACGGAGGGAATTCTATCCGTGCTGCTTGCGATCGTGCTTCTGTTCAGCTATGCGTTCAATATCAAGGATGCTTACCGGGATGCGGTCCGCCGCCAGGACGGCGAGCGCATTCCATCCGTAAGGCAGGCTTTCCATGACAGCTACGACAAAGGCTTCCCGTACTTCGTCGTTGTCCCCAGCTTCATCCTGCTGGCGATGGTCGTCATTTTCCCGCTGCTGTTCATGGTCGCGCTCGCGTTCACGAACTACAGCCTGTACAATTCCCCGCCGGCGAAGCTGCTGGACTGGGTGGGCTGGATCAACTTCAAGGAGCTGTTCACCAACCCGATCTGGACGCAAAGCCTCGTCTCCGTCGTCACCTGGACGGTCGTCTGGACGCTGGTCGCGACCTCGCTGCAGATCGGACTGGCGATGCTGCTCGCCGTGCTCGTCAATGACAATCGCGTGCGCTTCAAAAAACTGATCCGCACGATCTTCATCCTGCCCTGGGCGGTTCCTTCCTTCATGACCGCGCTCGTGTTCGCCGCCATGTTCAACGATACCTTCGGAGCGATCAACATGCAGATCATGAGCAAGTTCGGCCTGATGGTTCCATGGCTGACGGACCCGGCCTGGGCCCGCGTCGCGATCATCCTGATCCAGATCTGGCTCGGCTTCCCGTACGTGTTCACGCTGTTCACAGGCGTGCTGCAGAGCATTTCCAAGGACTGGTACGAGGCCGCCGAAGTGGATGGAGGCAGCCGCTGGCAGAAGTTCCGCTTCATCACGCTGCCGCATATTCTGTTCGCCACGGCGCCGCTGCTCATCATGCAGTATTCATTCAACTTCAACAACTTCAATATCATCTTCCTGTTCAACAAGGGAGGACCGGCGGTGCCGGGCCAAAGCGCGGGAGCGACCGACATTCTCATCTCCTGGGTGTACAACCTGACCTTCACCGACAACAACTACAAAATGGCCGCCGCCATCAGCATCATCATGGGCCTTATCGTCGCGGCATTCGCGTTCTATCAGTTCCGGAAGACGCGGTCATTCCGTGAGGAGGGATATTGATGGGACGCACGCTAAGATCCAAGCTGGAAGTATCCGGCATCTATCTCGTTGTTCTGATCATGTTCGCCGTTATTCTGTATCCGCTCCTATGGGCGGTCAGCATCTCGCTGAATCCGGGCACAAGCCTCTACAGCGCCAAGCTGATTCCGGACAATCTGTCGCTGGAGCATTACCGGTGGCTGTTCACGGATCCGCAGAGCGATTACGGCCTCTGGTACAAAAATACGATCATCGTGGCCGTATGCAACGCCGTCGCTTCCGTGACGATGGTCTCGCTGCTGGCGTACGTGTTCTCGCGCTTCCGCTTCACGGGCCGAAAGTACGGCATCTACACGTTCCTGCTGCTCCAGATGTTCCCGGTGCTCATGGGCATGGTGGCGATCTACCTGCTGCTGAACCTGGTGAACCTGCTGGACACGTTCACCGGCCTGATCCTGATCTATGCCGTCGGCGGCCTGCCGATGAACGTGTTCCTGGTCAAAGGCTATCTCGATACGATTCCGCGGGATCTCGACGAATCGGCGACGATGGACGGGGCGGGCCATCTGACCGTATTCTTCCGGATTCTGATACCGCTGACGGCGCCGATCCTGGCTGTCGTCGGACTGTTCACCTTCATGGCGCCGTTCATGGACTTCCTGACGCCGCGCATCATCCTCCGCTCGCCGGAGAAGTACACGCTGGCGCTCGGGCTGTACAACTTCATCAACGACAAGTTCTCCAACAACTTCACGATCTTCGCGGCGGGCACGATTCTGATCGCCGTGCCGATCGCCACCGTGTTCCTGCTGCTGCAGCGCTTCCTCATCTCCGGCCTCGCGGACGGAGCGACGAAGGGCTGAGTTCTCCGAACGGGCAACGAAAGAAAAGCTGCACTCTTGATTGTCTTGGACATGATTGGGCGGCTTTTCTTTTGTAGGGGCAAGAAAGCGCAATCATGACGAAAGGGGATATGACATGGCATTCCGATTCAAGCGGCTTACGGCCGCGCTTCTGAGCTTGCTGCTGTTCCTGCCGGCGATGGCTTCCGGAGCGCGCGCGGCGGAAGCGGACCTGAACCTGGCAGCAAAGGATTCCGGATATGAGGCGGCCGCATCCGCAACGGATTCGGTTTATGGTTCCAATTCCGTCTACGTTCGGCTGAAAAATGAATGGAAAGGCGTTTATCTGTACGAAGCGGAGGGACAAGTCCGCTACGGCTTCACGGCGGTGAACGACCCGGCCTCCCAGTGGGAAATCAAGAGCGGCGCAGGAGGCTCGCAGCTGCTCGTGAACCGGGCGACCGGCCATCTGCTGAACCGGGAGCTGGCATCGGATCCGCATGACAATCTCAACAGCTCCGCTCTCGGCAGCGATGCGGCTTCGGCCCAGTGGGAGGTGACGGAAGCAGCCGGCAAGCCCGGATATGTCAATCTGTCCATACCCGGCAGCCCGAAGCAGCTCGTCAACATCCAGGTGCTGAACGGTTATGCGCAGGTGAGCGACTGGGCGCAGCCGGGGTGGGGCTCGGCGTTGTGGCAGGTAGAGCCGGGTCATGACCAGGAGCCGGTTCGGCTGGTCGACGGCTGGAAGGGGAAAGTCCTCTATGAGGAAGCCGGTCAGGCGAAATACGGCACGCCGGAGCTGAACGACGCTTCTTCCCAGTGGTTCGTCGTGGACGGCGTGACGCCGGGATCGAAAAGATTCGTGAACCGGGCGACCGGCCATGTGCTGAACCGTTCGGGCAACGATGGAGATCGTCTCAACGATCCTGTCAAAAGCTCGGACTTGCCGGATGCCTCGACGGCCGGCGATTTCTCCATTCAGGAGCAGGGAGGCGCCGCCGGGCTTTATACGATTGCGAGCAGCGAGAAATCCTCTTACCTGCTCCATGTCCAGAGCCAGACCGGCTATGCGCAGATCAGCGACTGGGCGCAGCCGGGCTGGGGCAGCTCCTCCTGGAGGCTGGAGCCGGCGGCCGATTCCGCGGCCAAGCGGCTCCAGGACAGCTGGAAGGGAAGCTTTTTGCAGGAACAGGACGGTCTGATCGCTTACGGCGCTCCGGACTATTCCGATGCTTCCTCCCAATGGATCGTCGAAGACTTTGGAACGGCCGTCCGGCTGCGCAACGTGCAGACGGGCCGTTACATGCAGCAGACGGAGCTGAAGGGGGGAGCCGCGCTCGCTGCGGCCTCGCCGCAAGCGGCGGATCCGCTGCTGACGAGCTGGATTCAAGCTCCGGGCAGAGACGGCAGCGGCGATGTCCAGTCCGGACAGTCCACCTTCCAGGCCGCTTCCGATGGAGATGCGTATCTGAACGTGCAGAGCCAGGACGGCTATGCGCATGGCAACAACTGGGCGCAGCCTTCCTGGGGGAGCGCCCGCTGGCTGGTGAAGGCTCCCGCGCCTGAAGGTCCGGCCGAGGAGCTGACTCCCTATGTGAAGATCCGCAACGACTGGCTGCAGCTCTATCTGTTCGAGAAGGACGGCAAGCTGGCTTACGGCAACGTCCAGCCTGGCGACGAGAGCGCGCACTGGCTGATCGAGACGAAGGACGGCGTGCAGCATATCGTGAACCGGGCGACCGGCCATTACGTCACGCTGAGCGGATTGAAGCCGGATTCTCGAGAATCGGTGCGGGTAGCGGACCCGGAAGGCGACATGGATTCGGCGGCATGGACTGTCCTGGATCATCAGGGGTTCAAGCTGATCCGCAGCGCGGGGGACACCCGCCCAGCCGAAGCATCCGGCTATCTGAACGTCGAGCATAAGCTTAAGGCGGCGGAGTACAGCCCGGTGAACCGGGATTGGGGCAGCCCGAAATGGGAATTCATCCCGGTGAAGGCAAGCGAGACCGGCACGGGAGGCGGCGCTCCGGCACAGCTGCCCGACGGGGCGATCCGCTTGACGAGCAAGTCCGGAGGAGCGGCTCTTTACGCAKACACGCCATACAGCTACTTATAGCGGTATTTGCGCCGAATTTAAGCGAAACCAACCGCATTCGGCCAACGTATGTAAAAGGTATACGAATAAAAGGTTACCAATTGAAACAAGGGGGTGTTTCAGTGGTCAGGAGCGCGGCCAGCTCCGCCACGGAAGCTCTGATCGCGGTCTGGTCCTGCTTGCCCCGGCGCATGCCGTAGGCGATATTTTCGAACACCGTCATATGGGGCCACAGGGCATAGTCTTGGAACACCATGTTGATGCCGCGCTTCTCCGGCGCCAGCATGCCGGACCGGGAGGCGGCCACCTTGCCGCGCAGCAGGATCTCGCCGCGGTCGGGCTGCTGAAGGCCGGCGATCAGCTGCAGCAGCGTCGACTTGCCGCAGCCGGACGGGCCGAGCACGCTGATGATTTCCCCTGCCTGCACAGTCAGGTCGACGCCCCCAAGCACCTCCTGCTTGCCGTACGATTTGCCTACTTGCCTGATCTCGAGTATCGATGTCATGAAGTCGTTCTCCTTGAACTTCGGCGCGTCCCTCTGGCCAGCAGGTCCACGCTCAGAATGATCAGGACGACGAGCCCGGCTCCCGTCAGCGTCGCCGCCGACGCGTAGCCGAACCGGAGGTCCTCGAAGGCTTTGTTGATGACGACCGGAAGCGTCATGTAGTTGGGCGGGTACAGCACGGAGGACAGCGCCAGATCGAAGACGCTGGAGCCGAACGCCGTCAGTCCGGCAGACAGGAGCGCGCCCTTCACGAGCGGCGCCAGCACCGTGCGCAGACGGCGGGAGAAGCCGGCTCCCTGCAGCTGCGCCGCGGCCAGCAGCCGCTCCGGCACCTGGGCCATCGCTCCCGCCATGATGCGGGTAATGACCGGGATGGCTCCGGCGACGCCGCCGAGCGCCAGAATCCACGGCGTGCCGTACAGAAGCAGTCCGATAGGCTGCAGCCAGGCCTGGTTCCAGATGAAGATGTAGCCGATGCCGAGCACGATGCCGGGCACCGCCAGCGAGACGAGAGACAGGACGTCGATCGTTTTTTTCAGCTTGAAGCGGGTATAGTTCAGGACATATGCCGTCAGGAAGCCGACGACAAGTCCGATGGCCGCCGCGGCGAGCGCGATTTCGAGGGAATGGGCCAGCCCTTGCGCCAGCCGCCCGCCATCCCGGAACAGAGCGCGGTAATGCTCCAGGGTGAACCCTCCGCCGGCGGAGTCGCCCTGCAGCGACATCAGCAGATTGGAGCCGAGCGGGATGCCGATGGCGACCGCGAGGAAGGCGGCATTGCCCAGCGCCAGCAGAGCGCCGCCCTTCGCCGGACGGCGGGGCTCGGACTTGACCGCGCGGGAGGAGAGGAAGTCGAAGCGCGACTTGCGCATGGCGTACAGCTGGACGCTCATCGCGAGCGCGATCAGCAGCACGAGATAGAACGACAGCGCCCCGGCCATGTCGAAGCGGATCGGCGATGTATACAGCGCGGAATAAATGGAATAGGGCAGCGTCGGGAAGCGGAACACCGCTGCGATGGAGGCAGGCAGGCCGAAGTCGCCGACCGTGTCCATGAACACCAGCATCGCTCCCGAACAGATGGCAGGCAGCAGCAGCGGCAGCTCCACGGTGCGCAGCACCGTCCATGGGGAAGCGCCCGACAGCCGCGCCGCGTCGCTCAGCCTCTCGACCCTCCATTCCAGCGCCGCCTTCACCGTCAGAAAGGCGAGCGGGAACTTGCTCAGCGTCATGACGGCGATCAGCCCGGCAGGCTGGAACACCATTCGGGTCGCTCCGTTCCAGCCCAGCCACTGGGAAGCGAGGCCGTCCGGAGCCGCGAACATGACCCACCCCTGAGCCAGAATGAAGGAAGGGGTGATCAGCAGCAGCCATACCGATACGTCCAGCAGCCTGGCCGTCCGGAATGCCCAGCGGGAACGGGCAAAAGCCAGCGCTCCGCCGAGGAGCGTGGCCAGAACCGTCGTGCCCAGGCCGAGCAGGACCGAGTTTTTGAGCGAGGCGTACCATAGCGGACGTCTGAAGATGTCGAGCAGCAGGGAAAGATCGCCTATCTTCAAGGTGCCGAAGAAAATGCCGGGAAAGAGCACCTGGACGACGACCGCGAGCAGCGGCAGCAGGATGAGGACGAACAGGACGGCCAGCATCAGCCAGCCCGTCCTGTTGCCTTGACTCGGTATGAACTTCATCCCTTTATTTCACCGCTTTGTCCGCGAACCACTGCTTGATCTCGCCTTCCTTCTCGCCGGCCCAGGCCGCTTCGGCCACGACAAGCTTGGCATCCGCCGCGCGGTCGGCCTTGGCGTTCACTCCTTTGGCGGACGGCTCGAAGTAGCTCTCCTCGCCCTTGTCGATCAGCTCCTGCTGCGTTTTCGGATCGAGCAGGAATTCGACGAACGCCTTGGCCGCTTCCAGATGCTTCGTCTCTTTCTGGATGGCGGCGACGCGCACCGACGCGGGAGCTCCTTCGGCAGGCCAGATGATGTCGACCGGCTCGCCTTTGTTCTTCAGCGCGTAGGCGTTGCTTTCCTGAAGGGCAGCCGCTTTGATCTCTCCGCCGGTCAGCGCTTTGGCGACGTTCGGGTTCTTCGGATACACATGCATGCCGTTTTTGAACAGGCTGTCGAAATACCCTTTCGCGGCGTCCATGCCTTGGTTCTGGAAGAACCAGGAGACGAACGGATAGGCAGGAGCGGCGACAGCAGGGTCGGCCATGCCCAGCGTATTCTTGAACTTCGCGTCAGTCAGATCGGCCCATGTCTTCGGAGCCGTGTCCTTCGTGAAGGCTTTCGTATTGTAGGCGATGACTGCGGCGGCGTGGGCGCCGGTCGGATAGTAGGCTCCGCTCGCCGGAACGAGCCCGCTGGCGAAGTCCGTCAGGTTGCCGATGTCGGCCGGCGTCCAGCCCTCCAGCAGGCGGCCGGATTTGCCGAGCTGGTCGATCATCGGCATGGAATCCATCCAGACGACATCCCAATGCGGATTGCCCTTCTCCGCTTCGATGCGGGATGCGAGCTCCGCTCCGTTGCCGGATACGAGCTCCAGCTTGTAGCCGGTCGCCTGCTCGAACATCGGCTGGATGATCTCGTCGAAGTCGTTCAGGTAGACGACGAGCGGCTCGTCCGACTTGGACGGCTCCGTCGAAGCTTCCGGAGCGGCCGAGGCTTCCGTGTTGGCCGGAGCCTGTCCTTCTGCAGCCGGGCCGGCTGCATTCCGGGACGCATTCTGGGCTCCGCATGCGGATAAGGCGAGGGAGAGCGACAGGGCGAGAAGGGCGGTAACGCGCTTGCGGCGGACAATGGTTGTCATCGAACATCCTCCTGATCAATGTCTTGATGCTCTAAGCATATAAGACCTGTGTCAGGTAGCCGTCAACGGCAAGAAAAGGTTTCATTAAATAAATTCGATAAAATTGGATGGGATCATAGATTTTTTTGTTTCCCCGAAAATAAATAAAGCGATCCCCACCACCGGTTGGTCAAGCCGGGCATGGGAATCGCTTCGTTTCCACTGCGTCAGTTCCTGCGTTAAATGAATGCCTGCAGCGTCGGGAAAATCGCCGCATCGAACCTCTCGTCACTCAATGTCGAAATCGAAATATTTCTTGGGAAACGGCTCCTTTTCGAGCGTATAATGCCACCATTCCTTGCTGTAGGGGTGGAAGCCGCGCTTCTCCATCGCTTTCTTGAGAACGGCCCGGTTAGCCGCTTGGACGGCTCCGATCTGCTTCGTAGCGTGGCTCGAGATTTCCCCGAAAAAATCGAAAGGACTGCCCATGTCGGTCGGCTTGCCTGTCTTCAGGCTGTAGGTCGTGAGATCGATCGTGCTGCCCCTGGAATGCCCCGAACGGGAGGATACGAAACCAAGCTTGAACACGTCGGCCTTGTCCACTTGTGGATAAAAGACGTCCTTCATGGCGGTATCGTCCCCATCCTTGGACCAGGACATGAACTGCTGGACAGCCTTGACCGGGCGGTAGGCATCGTAGACCAGCAGTCCGAGTCCTTTCACGGCAAGATCGTCGCTGACCGCCTTCAACGCTTGGGCCGCCTGCTCGGACAGGATGGCGTATGGCGCCTTATAGCCGTCCAGCCTTCTTCCCACGAAATTGTAGTCGGTGTAATAGCGGATATCGGATTTGAGCGTCGGGATGACTTCATCCAAGTAAACGAAGCCCTCCGGCAGCCGATGCTTTTTCTCTGCCACTGGCTTCACTCCTTGCTTGGCGGGCGCGGCCTTGCCGGCGGGGGAAGGCTGCGGGCTGACACTCGATGGCTGCGGCGCGCTCGAATCCACCGGAACAGAGGCAGTCGGGGCCGGGGTACGGGCAGCCGCTGCCGCCTCATGCCCGGCTTCGTCCGCTCCGTTCTTCAGCCCCGCGGGGCTGGCGCTGCCGGAGGAATCCACGGCATCGGCCGGGGCGGCGCAAGCCGTCAGCTGGATGGCCAGACATGCGGCCGGCAAGCATGCCAGCAGCTTCTTTCCTTTCGAATGCATGGAGCTCCTCCTCTGTCTTCTTTCCCGGTGCTTACGTCCGGCTGCGCTTTTTTTTGCCGAATTCGTATACACCGATTGTATACGACTCCGCCGAAAATGTAACGTCCCGATCAGGCGCGCAAGCTTGGTTCCCGTCAAGTCAAGCCCTATAATAGTGGAGAGGAAACGGACCAAGGAGAGATGCCTTATGCCTCATGATTGGGATAAACGGGTGGCGCTGCTGTGGGGCTCCGCAGACGCCTTGAGCAGAGAGGAACTCGTCGCCCGAATGGAACGGCTCGCTTCCGAGCTTCCCGAGGACAGTCCTGAAGCGGCCTTCGAACGCGCCGCCTCCCTGGAGCACGCCGGGCAGTCCGATCTTGCCGTGCCGCTGTACCGGCGCGCCCTATCGGGAGGATTGAAGGGAGAGCGCAGGAGGCTTGCCGTCATTCAGCTCGCAAGCCTGCTGCGCGGCATCGGCGCGCTGCCGGAGGCGATCGCCCTGCTCTCTACCGAGCAGCGGCGCGGGTCCGATCCTCTGGACGACGCCGTCCAGGCTTTCCTGGCCCTATGCCTGGCCGATGCCGGCGAAGAGCGCCAGGCGGCGTCGATCGCGCTCGCCGCGCTCGCCGGCCATCTGCCCCGGTATCGGCACAAGATAGAATCCTCCGCCAAGGATCTGCTTAAGGGCTGATCCGTATCTACGAAAAATTGAAAGGGGAAATGAACCCTGAATCCATCCGTCCACCATGCAGCTCCCGCCCCGGAAGAATACATCCGTCTCCGAAAGGCCGCAGGATTGAGCGCCAAAAGTCCGGAAGGAGCTGCGATCGGACTTCGGAACTCGATCTACTGCGTATCTCTCCGGCATGAAGACCGGCTGATCGGAATGGGCCGGATCATCGGCGACGGCGGCTGTTTCTATCAGATCGTCGACATCGCGGTAGAGCCCTCTTATCAAGGGAAAGGACTCGGCAAGCTCGTGATGGCTCATTTGACGGAGTATCTGGACAACCATGCGCCGAAGGGCTCCTACGTAAGCCTCATTGCCGATGTGCCCGCTGACCGCTTGTACAAGCAATACGGCTTTGCCTATACGGAGCCCGCTTCCGTCGGCATGTACAGGAAGTACTCCCTGTAATGCGAAGGCTCGTTCCCAGCCTGCCGCTTCAGGCTGGGAGCAGAACCGATTGATCAGGGATGCATACACTAGGATAAATGGCCTAGGGAGGGACAGAAATGAACCAGCTTGCCCAGATCGATGATGCTAAATACACCCTGATCGGCAGATTGTTTACACTGGGAGGATCCGTTTTTTTCTTTATCGGATCTTTGATTGTCGCCATTCTGGCGTACAAATCGTACCAGGACCTTCTCCAGCCCCAAGCCTGAACAAAGACGCCCCCGAATAATGCTCATGCGGGCTTGATCCCGTGCTGCCGAAGTCCTCTCCTACCTTTGAGGGCTTTTATTGCTTTAGGGGCCTTGGCCGGATGTTCCCTTCTCCCTGCAAGCTCTTAGAAGAGAAGCAGCCCCTCTAACCAGGCCGATTAGAGGGGCTGCCGCTTCGCTTCATGGACGGGACAAGCGCTTGACCGCTACAGTCGCCGAGCTTCGTTCATCGAGCCCTATTTCCGAGGAAATATTGAAATCCCTCCGATTTGGGACCCGCTTCTCTTATCGGGATAAATAGGCTTCAAGCAAACCTTCCACTTCCGTTTTTTCCAAAGGGCCATAAATAAAATGCTTCTTCCCGTCTTGATCGACCAGTATCGTCGTCGGAATGGACTTAAGCTTGAAGTACTCCTCTGCCTCGCCTTTTTCATCAAAATAAACCGGCGTTTTCATCTTCATTTTCAGCTGGAAGTTGACCGCTTCATAGACCGTATCCTGCCGGGTTGCATGGACGGCATAGAAATCGACTTCCTTTTTGTATGTCTGGAACAGCTTGTCCAGGACAGGAATCTCCTTTTGGCAAGGAACGCACCAGGAAGCCCATATGTTGATCAGCTTTACTTTTCCGTCCGATAGATTCAGGTTATGCTCGCCTCCCGCCCTATCTTTCAGCAGGATCTCATCCGCAGCCTCTTCGGAGGAACTGGAAGCATCGTATACGGCATAAATAGCCAACACAAGGACAGCTGCCAGCAAGCCTCCCTGAATCATGCGCTGCCGCTTCCCTCGGCCTCCGTCTGCGCTACTTCTTGAGAATGAGCTCAGCCGCATACTCGTCTCCGCCAACCTTTTTGATTTCCTTCAGCACAAAAACGGTATTCATCAGCTTGATTTCATCACCGGGCTGGTAGTGCTTGTTCCGCTCGTCTTCAACGAGCACGAGGGAATCGATAGCAGCAGTGGTTTTGTTTTCTTCGTACGTCCACTTGACCTTCCCGTTCTCCGATACGCCCGGCAGCGGAACCAAGATACGGGCAGGGAGCGTCGATTGCCATGGGTTCAAGCGCCATAATGCCGCGGCAGCGAGCAGGAGCACAACTGCCCCTGCCATGCCTAACTTCCACTTTGATTTCAAGTTCCATCCTCCTGTGCCAAAAAAGGTGACCGCCGCTGGAATTCCGTTCCCCCTTTAGCGGTACCGTCATCATTCGATTCAAACCTTATTTCCCCTCTTTTTCCTTATAACTTACAGCTGGCGGAACGTCTGCATCCATGGCTTTAATAGAACCGCTGCTGACTGCCGGGACAACTCCGGAAAAGCTTACTTTCTTTCCTTCATAATCATAGGTTCCTTCAAAAACATATACGGGCTGCAAATAAGGCTGCTGATCCAATCTGGCCGGATCTTCGTAATAAGCCAGCTCCACCTTATCGAGAACGACGTTTTTTGCGTCCTCCGAGATATTGTGGACACCTTTGGACGTCTGCAGGTCTTGAGCGGCCTCCCGGACTGATTTCAGGCCGTAGCTCGTAAAGGCCTCCACTTCCTTGTGATATTTTCTCGCCGATACGATTTGCCCGTTATCTCCAACCTCTACCATGATCCGTGAAACACCGAGAACTGGCAATTGATCGATCTTTTGGTAGAAATGAACTGTTTTCGTCGATACATAGTCTCCTGCTTCCGTTTCGGAATTGACATCTCCAGGAACGATCGTATTGGCCGTCACTCCCGCAGGCTCGAAAGTTTCAGGCAGCCATCCGAACTTCTCGAGAAATTCCTCTGCAGATGCAACGGCTTCCTCATCGCTCGGTATGTTCTTCGCCACTTCGGATGGATAAGTCTTATCCTGGTAGTACATCTTTCCAGTATCTTTTTCTATTTCCACTAATACCGTTTCATTTTCGAATGAATACGAATTCAGTTGAGCATTCTGTTTGGGAGCCGCTTTCTCGAAGCTTGGATCGAATTGAGCTGCTTTTTTTCTGGCGTCTTCAAGGGTAATATTGAACTTCTTGAATTTATACACCTGCTGTTTTTCCGGGAGCTCGGAACTGTCCATGGATTCAAGCGACAGCTTGAAGTCGTTCGCCACGCTCTGCCCCATCCCCGGAATGAACAATTCGGGCAGCTTTTCTTCGCTCTTGCCTTCAACGGACAACGAATATCCTGCAAAAGCGAGAACGCCAAGCGCGGTTGCCGAAATGATGAGCTTTTTCATCGATGGTTTTCCCTCCTTAAGGATTTATAGTAATTTCTTTTGTCCAAGTGGTAAACGAACTTGCATTGCTGCCGTTGAAGGAAAGGCCTGCGCCCGTAGAGCTGTCCCATTTGTCTCCCCCGAGGGAAGTAGGGCCTACAACTCTTGCGATAACCTTTCCAGTCGGATTTGTTTCGCCGTACTTGAGAGCCGGCTGATAGTAAGCCGCCGCATCGAAGAAGGAGTCCTTGAGAGTCCATCCAGCGCCGATCCTGGCCGCATACCTGCCCCCTTCGCGAGAGTCGAGGTACATAATGCTCGCAAAACCCATCATGAGCCGCATTCCTTTGAACATATTCAGAATCTTGGTATCGTTGGCCGTCGAACCCAGATTCCGCAGGAAGTTGCATTGGTACATCGTTGCCCACCTCAATCCGTTGCTCCCCCATCTGATTTCGTCCCACTGCGCGTTTGCCGCATCATCAGAGTGGCTTGAGTGAAATTGGGTGGAGGAATTCAAGGTATAGAAATGCGAGGCTGCTCCCTTTCCATTGCCGATGGCATTCGCATCCAGTCCATGTCCCGCAAAAGCGAAAAATTGCTTGGAGTCTGCAAAGGAACCCGTCAAATCGCTGGACCAGGATTGATTATCCCTATAAACGGTGCCTGTGTCGGCAAGATTGTTGCCTACCATGCCATCATGCAAGGCTTGCACATATTCTCCTCCGGCACGATCGCCGTACGCGCAGCTGCCCGTTCTCTGATAGGCGCTTTGTCCGCTGTACCCATGCGTCCATTTCGCATCGGCAACTCCGGTCGCCCAAGATGATCCCATCGATACAGCCAGCAGAGCCGGGATGACTATCTTCTTTTTCACAATTGCACCTCTCATTTCTTTTATTTGGAATTTAAAGCAATTTTATCCTATCAATCTTTTTTGTTCATGGAAATAGTAAAAAATTACTAATTTCTATTTAGGAGAAAAAAATCATTTCACATTAATATTATTTCTGTATAAATATCTTTTTTATAAATTAAATGATGCTGTCACTTCATCTCTGGCCATAGCGGATTCATCCTGTACGACAAATCAAAAAGCTGTCCCCCTGCCTTTCGGCAAGGAGACAGCTTTTTTAAGACAAGAATAACGAATCAGTATTCCATCAGCATGGATACGTTCTGCCAGCCTGCGCCGACCGTCCAGAACACCAGATAGTCGCCGCGCTTGATCTTGCCGTCCCGCAGAGCGTCATGCAGGGCAAGGAACGGGCTGTTGCTGGCGGTGTAGCCGTATTTGTCCCCGACATAAGCGACCTTGGAGCCGTCGATGCCGAGCCGCTCCGAGACGAGCTTCACGTTGCCGACCGAGAATTGGGAGAACAGATAAGCGCCAACCTCCACGTCCCGGATTCCGTTGCTTTCCATCAGCTCGCGCAGGGAATCGACCGCGGAATCGACGCATACGGAGTCGTCGAACGGAGTGAATCGGACCTGGGCTTCGGCAGCGTCCCCGCGATACAGGTTCGAGAGGCCATTGGCAGGGAACAGGGAATTGTCGATGACCGCCGTGTCCGTCTGATAGAGCGAATCGATGAAGCCGCCGCTTCCTTCCTGGGATTCGAGAATGACGGCAGCCGCGGAATCGGCGAAGTTGGAATGGTACACCGGCTCCTGAGGGCTGTGGACGGAGAAGTGATCCGCTCCGACGACGAGCGCCCGCTTGATGCGGGGATTGCTCAGCATCGTGCGGCTCGCCTGCTCGACCGCCACCAGCATGCCTGCGCAGTTCGCGTTGATGTCGTAGCACATCGTCTGCTTGCTGCCGCCAAGTCCGCTATGGAGCTTGAGAGCGTTGCTCGGAAGCAGATACTCCGGCGTCTGGGAGGAGAAGATGATGAGATCGAGGTCCTCGGCAGCCAACCCGGCGGCGGCAAGCGCCTTGCGGGATGCCTCCAGCGCCATCGTGTACGTATTTTCTTCCGGGCTGTCGATGACAAACCGCTTTTCGCGGCCAAGCGCCTTCAGCAAGCCCGACACTTCGACGCCGGACTGGCGGAAGCGCTCGATATAGTACTCATTGTCCACTTCGTGGGAAGGATGGTAGATTTCCAGGCTGCGGATTCGGACGGCTGTCATTGGCTTTGCCTCCTCTGGATCGGATTTAGACTTCGGTGATTTCGCAGTTTTCCAGGCCTACTCCGCGAGCGACGCGTCCGAGCTGCATTTTGAGCACCGGATTTTTGGCAAGCAGGAGAGAAACCTTTTTGAAGCCGTCTTCCTTGTACAGCGCAAAGCAGCCTTCTAGAATCGGCAGCGAGCTTGGAGCCGAGACATTGAGCAGCGTGCAGTCGATGCGGATTTCGTACTCGGACGTATCGATCGTCGCGATGGTGGCCTTGTACGCCTCCACGGATTTCATGCCGTCCTCCGGAGAGAACGTTCCTTCTACCTGCGCGTTGAAAATCTTGTTCGTTTTATCCAGATCAATATTGAAGCTACCCATTTCGGTATCCTTCTTTCTTGGCGAGTTTAGTTGAATTCAGTTGACGACGAGCGCTTTGAGCCGGTCCAGAATCGGAGCAGGCTCGGTTCCATCGGTAATGACCTCGATGAGGCACGGACCGTCCAGGTTTTCGAGGAAGGATGGAATCGACGCCATCTCCTCGATGCTGCCGACCGACATGGACCGTACCCCGGCGGCTTCCATCATGGCCGCGATGGAGATGCGCTCCTGCTTGTAATCCGGGATGGAGCGGCTGAAGAGGAACTGCTGGCCCCTCTCCACATAAGACAGCATCGCGTTGTTGATGATGAAGTAAACGACGGGAATCCGATATTCCTTGGCGGTCAGAATATCCATCCCGTTCATGAAGAAGCACCCATCCCCTGCGATGACGGCGACCGGCCGGGACGGATCGGCGAGGGCCAGTCCGGGCGCTCCGGAGATTGCCGAGCCCATCGCTCCGTAATCGAGGTTGATTTCGAAGTCTCCCCCGTCCGGGACATGGATGTACTTCAGCGCGAAGTTGGTGAACTCCCCGATATCGCATACATAGCGGGTATCCGACGGCATGGTGCGCTTCAGGTTTTCCAGGAACAGCCGCAGAGACATGCCGGTATGGTTGAGCTCGTAAGGCGCGTTGACGGGCTCCTCCCGAATGTACCGGATGGATGCGGCCGGAACAGCCTCCAGAAGATAAGGAAGAACCTCCTTCAGATCGCCGCATACGGCTGCGTCCGTATGGAACACCTTGCCGAGCTCGGAAGGATCGCGGTCCACATGGACGACCTTCCGTCCGGCGACAAGCACGTCGTTGAAGTTGCAGGTCGAGGCTTCCCCGAGGCTGCTGCCCAGCACAAGCACGCAGTCGGGTTCGGCGGAATTCACATACCGGCTGGCTGCCTCCGTGCTGGAGAACCCGTAGTTGCCCAGATTCAAAGGAAAATCTCCCGAAACGATTCCCTTGCCGGCCGGCGTCGTAATTACGGGCCACTGCAGCTTCTCGCTGAGCTGCCTGATGCCGTCGCCGAAGCCGCGCCCGCCGCGGCCGACCATGATCAGCCCCTTGCTTGCGGAGCGGATCAGCTCAGCCGCATGCTCCAGCGAGGCAGGGTCCGGCAGAGGAGCTGAGAACTCGGCTGCAGCCGGCGCTTCGGGAATAGGAACGTCCAGATCCAAGCGCTGGATGTCGATAGGAATGCACAGGTACACCGGACCGCAAGGAGGAGTCAGAGCGATCCGCACCGCCTTGTCCAGCTCCTCCAGCACATCCTGCTCGCGCAGCACCGTCGCGCTGTACTTGGTGACACCCTTCACCATCTGTTCTCCATCGAGCTCCTGGATGGCTCCTTTGCCCATCTGCCAGCGGTTGATGCCGCCAGCGATGACCAGCATCGGGGCTTTGGCCCGCTTCGCGTCCGCAATGCCGTTCATCATGTTGCTGACGCCTACAGCTCCCGCTCCGGCGCATACGGACAGCCTTCCCGAAGTGCTGGAATAACGGGCCGCCGTATAGGCCGATCCCGCCTCGTTCTTCGCGATGACGGGCTTGATGCCCACGTCGATGAGCGAATCATAGATCGGTCCGATGATGCCGGCCGGAATTCCAAACAGATACTCGACTCCTGCAGACTTCAAATAACGCAGCATGGCTTCTGCGAGTTTCATCGAATCCACTCTCCGATTCTATAAATCTTCTCTGTAAAAAGCGGCTAGCCGTTTCCATTGGCGGCTTGCGCCGGAGCAGGCTCATGCAGGCCTCCGATGGAGGCCGCGATCGCCGGACCGGCGGCCCCTTGCTCTTCCATGAAAGGAACGGCCTTCTTCGGCAAGTGTTGAATGCTGCCCATTTTCATCCGTTTGCTTCAGGATCAGCCGCATGGCGGGATGCTTCTTCCTGGATGGCCAGCACCTGCTGCCTCAGCAGACGTGCCGAATCGAGCGACTGCGACATGGCGTCCAGCTGCTCCTCCGCGGACATGGAGATTTCCTTGGAACCGGCCAGCGCCACTTCCGTGCTCTCCGACGTTCCGCGGACGGAGGTCAAAATTTCTTCCGTGCTTGCGTTGATCTGCTGCGTGACGCTGGATATTTCCTGAACCTTTTCGGATACGCTTCCCGTCAGGCCGACGATCTCATGGAAAGCCTGTCCGGCCGAGTTCACGCTGCTCACCCCGGACTGCAGCTCCGCGTTGAAACGGGTCATCGCTTCGGAGGAACGCCGGAAATAGCTTCGAATATCCGCAGCCGTCTTGGCGATATCCCGGGCCGAAGAGGAGGACTGCTCGGCCAGCTGGCGAATCTCGCTGGCAACGACCGAAAAGCCCCTGCCGAATTCGCCCGCATGGGCAGCCTCGATCGCCGCGTTCAGGGAAAGCAGATTGATCTGGCTGGAAATCTGGCTCACGACATGGGCGATCTTCTCGATCTCCTCGTTCAAGCCGCTCATTCCCGACAATGCTTCCGAGGAAGCCGCCGCATGCTCGGAGACGACATTCATCTGGGATACCGCATTGTCGATGACTGCGGCTCCCTGGTCGGCGGTCTCCGCTACGACAGCCGTCTCCTCTGCAAGCGACATCGAGGAGTTCGCGATATGCTCCATCCCCTTCGTGACTTCCTCCAGCATGGCCATATTGTTTCTGGATTCCACTGCGATGGACTCGTTGCCGAGCGAGATCTGCTCGATGGAAGCCGTTATTCCTTCCACCAGGTCTTTGCAGAACTCATTGTCCCGGACGAGCGAACCGGAAGCGGCAGCCGCTTCCTTGGCCAAGGACAGGATGCGCTCCGTGCTCTGGGACTGCTCCTGTTCCTGCAGCGCAGAAGTCGCAGCCTCGGCCTCGCCTGCTGCCGGCTCCAGGCCGAAGCGGCGGCGAATCTTCGGCGAGAGCGCCGTCAATGCAGCCGCTCCCGCAAGAACCAGGACAAAGGTCAGCATTCCGCCCCATGCGGCGCTGCGGCCGCTTGCGCCCGCAAGCGACAGCACGGCGAAATGGACGATACCCGATGCCGCTCCGATCAGTGCGGCCGACCCGGCAAACGCAAGCGCCAGAGGCCTTCCGGCCGTAAACGGATTGTTCATGATCATGCCCGCTTTCTTTACTGACTATGGTTGCCTGTTTGCTCCCCGCCTGAATGCTAGGTTGCTTGTTGAGCTTTCGTTGATGACGATGCTCCTTTCCGCTCCCGGCGGATCGACTGCAAACATTACACATATCGGAATATAACGATGCATTCTTTAACTTCATGGCAAATTTGAACGATTTTTGTCGAAATCCGCTTTTTTTCCATGCCGCCGCCCCGAATTTCTCATGCGGAGCCGAACCAAAAAAAACCGGCCGGAAGGGCCGGTTCGGAACTAAGATCCATGGTGCCGAGCTTAGCCGAGAAAATGCTTGATAAAAAAGTCCAGCTGATATTCCATGCTCAGAGGATCGTTGAAATAAAACGCTTTTGCGTCCGCTTCAAAGACATGCTGATTTTGGACAGCGGGAATGTTCTTGTACGTTTCCGTCGTCTGGAACGAATTGTCTTCATCGGCGTTTTTGCTGAAAATGACATAGTCGCCGACATAATCGCTCAAGACTTCATTCGATACGGCGAAGTAGCCGTCCCTGCTCGTCGCTTCCTTGACCTTCTCCGGCATATGCAGGCCGAATTGCTGATAGAGGATTTCGGTTCCGCGGCCAAAGTTGTCTCCATAGACATAGAGCTGCTTGTTGAACGTCTCGATGACCGAGACCGTCGCATCGGCGCCGATCTTCGCCTTGATCTCTTCTCCGGCTTTCTTCGTACGGGCATCGAAGTCGTCTACCCAGGCTTGGGCTTCCTTTTCTTTGTTCAGCAGCTTGCCGATTTCCAGCTGCTGCTGCTTGAAGTCTACCTTTCCGTACGTATAGGTGACCGTAGGGGCGATTTCCTTGAATTTATGGATGTTTTTAATATCGGAGAGCCCGATGATGAGATCCGGGTTCAGCTCCACAATCTTTTCAAGGCTTTCTTCGTCTACAGCTTCCACCCCGTCCAGCTTGCCGGCGAAATTCGGGTTGTCCATGGACATCTGGTCCACGCCGACCAGCGGTACGCCGAGAATCATGACGTTGCCCGTCAGGAACCGGGTAAGCACGACGACGCGCTGCGGATGAGTCGGAACCTCGACAGGTCCGCTCTCGGATTGATAAGTAAAGGTTGCCGCTTCCGATGCGGGCGGCGCTGCGGGAGCCGGGGAGCTTCCGGCGTCGGCATCGTTGGCTTGATTGCCGCCGCAGGCGCTCAGCAGAACAACAAAGGCAAGGACAAATAGAACGGAAAGCTTTTTCATGACATGACTCTCTCCCTTTAGATGCGATCTCTACACAGCCAAGTAATGATTATGAAAATCATTCTCATTTACATGAGTTATTATAGAGATGCATTGGTTTTCGAGCCATGCCTTTTTGTTGGGAAATGGGCTTGGACTATTGATTGCCGGCAACGAAAACAGCTTGGACTATTGATTGCCCGTAAAAAGCGCCTCCGCCCGCCGAAGCTGCAATCGAATCGATACCGGATTGTACGGCACCCAGTCATCCTTCTCCAGAAAGTGAACGCGATTGCGGCGTACAGCGGGAAGCTCCTCCCAATAGGAAGAGCCCAGCACCGCTTCGGAATGCGCCGTCGACCCTTTGACATCCGGAAACACGATGACCATAATCCGGTCGCCCGCATAGTCCGCAAGCTGCGAAATCTCAATAGGGATGGAATGGAATTGTTCCCCGAGGCGATTCATCTCCTGCTTGATCTTGGCTGGCGGCTGCAGACCAAGCGAGCTGTAGAGGACATATCCGACATTGCGGGCTCCGTATACGAGCAGTTTATCCGGCTTGACCACCACTATCGTGATCGTCTCGCCAGCCGCTCCGCTATGCTGTATCCGTGCACGGGCTGCCTGTTCCTCCTCCTCGAATTCAGCCAGCCATCGCTCCGCCTGCTCGGCTCGCCTGACTACCTGGGCGATAAGACGGAGATGCTCCTTCCACCCGACCCCCATCCATGGAATCTCCGCAATCGGGGCGGCGACACGCAGCTGGGCGGCATGCAGCCCATGCTCGTCCAGATGGCGGCTGTCGGCAATGATCAGCTCGATGTCATGGGCGAGCAAAGCCGACCTCACCTGCTCGACGGAGCTGTCGGCATGAATGAACAGCATCGCTTGCGGCTGCTGAACCCCTTCCGCGTTCACGTATTCGCTGTTGTCGGATATGAGGACGGCCGGCTCCAGCCCGAGGAGCAGCAGGTGGCTGGCGTATGGAGTCAGCATGACGGCTGCTCGCCGCAAAGGCATCCGATTGTAGGCAGAGGGCGGCATTCCCGTCTGCTGCTTGAACCGCCGGCTGAAATAGAACTCGTCCTTGTAGCCGACCCTGAGCGCGATCTCTCTCAGCGTGCCCGAGCCGCTCAGGAGCAGCTCCTTGGCCCGATGAACGCGAAGGCGCGACAAGTATTCATTGAAGGAGAAGCCGGTCAGCTGCTTGAACAGAATGGAATAATGGGACGAGCTCACTCCGGCGATTTCGGCCAAGGCGTCTCGCGTCATCCTGCCGCTGTATTGATTCTCCAAATAAGCCAGGCTTCGTTCCATGGACGGCTGCAGGCTTGCCGCCTCCCTGGAATGCTGCCGCTCGAGCAGCATGAGAACGAGCTGGTGGAAGACGATCTGATTGCGGACATGGCGGGCTTCGCTTTCCGGAGAACGATGGACGTACAGCTCCTCTACAAGGGCAGCCATCTCCGGCTCGCAGGGAAAGAAGCGAACCTCTGAATTGGAGGCGATATCGCTTTTGCGCATCATTCCCTCTGCAAGCTGCTTCGGCTCCATGGAGCCGATGGAGAGGGTATAGGCATGGAGCGGCTGCAGACGGTCCGCAATCAGAGCGGCCTCGCTGCATGGTGGAAGCAGAATGATGCTCCCTTCCGCAATTTCGCCGCTGCGATCGCCGGCCTTGAAGATGCCTTTGCCGCCGGCGATGGCGACCAATGCGGTAGAGCTCTGCCCGATCGGCAGATTCGCGCTGCCATAGAGCGATTGGATGCTGTCGAATGTATAGAACGGAAAAAGGGACTCCACCCATTCCGGGACCACAACTTTATCCACCCCAATGCCTCCATAAGAAAAAAGTGTAAACAAGCCCATCTCTTGCTTCTACTATGCCCGCTTGGACGACCGATGTGCAGACGGACGGAGAAGCGGAATCCTGCCGGCTCGGAGCCTACCTTGGAAAAGCATGCGCTATAATGTCCATTGTACCTAACCGATATAAGGAAGGAGAAGATGAAGCTGCCGAATCGGCGGGGCTGTCATCGCCTGTCTTGTTCGTTTTCCTGAGCTCGCTCTCTCTTCGAGGACATGCCTGATGATTGAAACTGCGGTGCTGCAGGTCCATCGTATCCCTTACGACAGCATACGCCAAGAAAGGAACGTAATCCTACCGATGTCTTATTCGCTTCGATCCATTTTCGCCGTCTTGCTCGCCGCCGTAATCATTCTGCTGACCGGAGCGCTGAGCTGGTCGATCGGCAGCAAAACAACCGTTGAAATCGAATCCCAGATCGGCCAGTCCCTATCGGAAACATCCTATCAGATGGCGGATAAACTGGATTCCTTCATGTGGTCACGCTCGGGTGAGCTCGATGTGCTGAGCAAGCTGGAAGCGTTGCAGCATCCCGGCTCCCCGGAGCAAATCCGAGCTTTGCTGGATCAATTGAAATTAAGCCTGCCTTCATTTACCTGGGTAGGCTATCTGGACCCGAAGGGAACGGTCATCGCATCCACCGACGGGATTTTGACGGGCAGCAACATCGCTCAGCGTCCTGTTTTTCAGGAAGGGATAAAAGGGAAGTTCATCGGAGACGTCCATGAGGCGGTCCTGCTGGGCAAGCTTCTTCCCAATCCGACCGGAGAGCCGATGCAGTTTGTCGACATCAGCCTGCCGATCTACGACAAGGCCTTGAACGTTCAAGGGGTGCTGGCGGCTCATCTCAGCTGGGCCTGGGCCCGCGAGATCGAAGCCTCTATTTTGCATCCCTTGCAAGAACATAAAGAAAAAGTAGATATTCTGGTTGTCAGCCGAAACAACGATACGGTTCTCATCGGCCCCTCCTCCATGGTGGGCAAGCCGCTGGTGCTGAACAGCTTGTCGGAAGCTCAAGCCGGCAAGAACGGCTATTCGAAGGAACGCTGGAGCGACGGCAAAACCTATTTGACGGGGTACGCGCTTGGAGACGGGCATCAGAACTACAAGGGACTTGGATGGACCGTCATCATCAGGCAGCCGATCGACATCGCCTACGCTCCCGTAGATGATATCCGGCATTTCATTATTGGGATCGGGGTATTGACCGCCCTCGTGTTCGCGATAGCGGGGTGGTTCACCGCCGGCATGGCCGCTCGCCCGTTGAAACGGATTACGGTTGCCGCCGAGCGCTTGCTCCGGGGCGAGCATTCGGCGATTCCGATCCATAAAGGCATCCGCGACATTGAAATTCTGTCGAAAACCCTCCATCACCTGGTCACGGACCTGACGAAGACCGAGCTTGCGCTCGATGAGATGGAAAATCAGGCTCATCAGGACAAGCTTACGGGACTTCCCAACCGCCGCGCGCTGGATTCGTATCTGGACCACGCGGTCGCCGCTGCCCGCAGCGGCAAGGTTCTGACCTTTCTCTACATGGATTTGGACGGCTTCAAGCTGGTCAACGACCAGTACGGCCATCAAGTCGGCGATCTGCTCCTGCAGCAGACAGCGGCTAGAATCCGTTCCTGCATACGTGCTGGAGAGCTTGCGGTCCGCCTGGGAGGCGACGAGTTCCTGGCCGTGTTCTACACCTCCGCAAACGATTCCGAAGCCGGCGGCACCGCGCTGGCGCACCGGATTATCCAGGCCATCAATGAACCCTTGCTGATTGATGGCCATTCCATTGAAATCGGCTGCAGCGTAGGCGCAGCCCGATGGCCGGATGACGACCCGGATCCGATCTCGGTCATCCGCAAAGCCGACGAGGCTCTGTATCGCTCGAAGCGCGAAGGAAAGAACAGAGTGACCTTCGCAGGCAAGGAAGGCTAGCCTTTTGAAAACGGAGAGAAGCCGCATACCGATCCGGTATGCGGCTTCTCTCTATTTCCGTCCTGCGGCCGAGCTCCGTGATGAACAGCTGAAGGAGCACGATCATGCAGCCTGCTATTCATCTTGTTATTCGGCCATTAACCTCTTAATTGCCGAACAGTACATCTTTGTCTCTTCCCGAAACCGTTATGGTTTTATCAGAGGAGCTCGGAACGAGCTTGAATTGATTCTCGTTTACTTTTACGGCGATAGCGGCTACGGATGCCGCGTTCAGCTGATTATTCAGATCACTGACCAAGGCAGCCATGTCGGCATAATTCCAATCCAGCATAATCGTTGCCGTTGCTGCGCCGTCGCCGATGGTGAACGTACGGTTTTTGGAGCTGTCCTCGTCCGTCCCGGTGTAATGATTGTTTTGGAAGAAGAAGGACCAATCATTTCCGCCCAATGTAATCGAAGCGGAAGATCCGGTTTTGAAGGTAGTGATGAAGAAGGTGTCTTCAAACCCCATCCCGCCTAAGGTCCGGTTACCAAGGTCGATTCCATGCGCATTGCAGTAGTCCTGGATAAAGCTGTCTACCGCCGAGCCTACCACCTGTCCTGTAGTGAATCCGTTCAACGGAATGTTCCAGGTCAGGTCAACCGGAATGGTGATCTTCCCGTCGCTTATCGTGAAATGCTTCGGGTTCGCTTGGAAATTTGTTGACGTTATCGTTTTGCTTTCTCCCCTGGCTTGAGCAGCATAAACGGTAGAGAAATCAAAAGTGGTCAACACTTTGCTTGTAAGGGTCTCGAGGCCAGCAATAACCGCCTCTGCTTCCGTCAAGCGCGTGATATCTCCTACAATCGCCTTCTGGGTTGCGGTCAGAGCTTCATAGGCCGTTCGTGCTTGAGCTGCTGCTGCTTTGTCGGCCAGAGTGACAGCCTCTTTTGCCGGCAAGGCGGCAATTTGCGCTTTCACCACATTGGCCGCTGCCTGGTCTGCTGCTGCCTGCGCTTCCAGCGCCGCGATAGCCGCCTCCGCTTCCGTCAAGCGCGTGATAGCTCCTGCAAGCGCCTTCTGGGTTGCGGTCAGAGCTTCATAGGCCGTGCGTGCTTGAACTGCTGCTGCTTTGTCGCCCAGAGTGACAGCCTCTTTTGCCGGCAAGGCGGCGATTTGCGCTTTCACCGCATTGGCCGCTGCCTGGTCTGCTGCTGCTTGCGCTTCCAGCGCCGCAATAGCCGCCTCCGCTTCCGTCAAGCGCGTGATAGCTCCTACAAGCGCCTTCTGGGTTGCGGTCAGAGCTTCATAGGCCGTGCGTGCTGCAACTGCTGCTGCTTTGTCGCCCAGAGTGACAGCCTCTTTTGCCGGCAAGGCGGCGATTTGCGCTTTCACCGCATTGGCCGCTGCCTGGTCTGCTGCTGCTTGCGCTTCCAGCGCCGCGATAGCCGCCTCCGCTTCCGTCAAGCGGTTGATGTCTCCTACAAGCGCCTTCTGGGTTGCGGTCAGAGCTTCATAGGCCGTTCGTGCTTGAGCTGCAGCCGCTTTGTTCGCCAGAGTGACAGCCTCTTTTGCCGGCAAAGCGGCGATTTGGGCTTTCACAGAATCCGCAGCTGCCTGATCTGCTGCTGCCTGTGTTTCCAGCGCCGCAATAGCCGACTCCGCTTCCGTCAAGCGCGTGATAGCTCCTACAAGCGCCTTTTGGGTTGCGGTCAGAGCTTCATAGGCCGTTCGTGCTTGAGATGCTGCTGCTTTGTTCGCCAGAGTGACAGCCTCTTTTGCCGGCAAGGCGGCAATTTGCGCTTTCACCACATTGGCCGCTGCCTGGTCTGCTGCTGCTTGCGCTTCCAGCACCGTAATAGCCGACTCCGCTTCCGTCAAGCGCGTGATGTCTCCTACTAGCGCCTTCTGGGCTGCGGTCAGAGCTTCATAGGCCGTTCGCGCTTGAGCTGCTGCCGCTTTGTTCGCCAGAGTGACAGCCTCTTTTGCCGGCAAGGCGGCGATTTGCGCTTTCACCACATTGGCCGCTGCCTGGTCTGCTGCTGCTTGCGCTTCCAGCGCCGCGATAGCCGCCTCCGCTTCCGTCAGGCGCGTGATAGCTCCTACAAGCGCCTTTTGGTTTGCGGTCAGAGCTTCATAGGCCGTACGCGCTCGACTTGCAGCTGCTTTGTCGGCCAGAGTGATCCCCTCTTTTGATGGCAAGGCGGCGATCTGGGCTTTCACCAGATCGGCTGCTGCCTGGTCTGCTGCTGCTTGCGCTTCCAGCGCCGCAATAGCCGCCTCTGCATCCGTCAAGCGGGCGATATCTCCTACAAGTATCTTCTGAGTTGCAGTCAGAGCTTCATAGGCCGTTCGTGCTTGAGCTGCAGCTGCTTTGTCGGCCAGAGTGATGGCCTCTTTTGCCGGCAAGGCGGCGATTTGGGCTTTCACCAGATCGGCCGCTGCCTGGTCGGCTGGATCTGGTGTTGGCGTTGGCGTTGGTGTTGGTGTTGGTGTTGGTGTTGGCGTTGGTGTTGGTGTTGTTGGTGCCGGTGTTGGTGTCGATGTCGGTGTCGGTGTTGGTGTCGGCGTTGGTGTCGGTGTTGGCGTTGGTGTCGGTGTCGGTGTTGGTGTTGGTATCGGCGTTGGTGTCGCAGATGGCTTTGGCTGTTCTTCCAGGCGGGTCAGCAACTTGGAAGTGACCAGGGCTGCATCCTGGCGGCTTGCTTCATTGACCGGCCTGAACGTGCCGTCGGGATTTCCCGCGATGAGGCCGAGTTCAACTGCAGCGCCAACCGCGTCTTTTGCCCAGCTGGAAATGGAAGCCGCATCAGAGAAAGGTAAATGCTGGCCTTTTCCGCTGCTGTCGACACCCAGCGCATTAATAAATGTAACTGCCATCTGCTCACGGGTGAGGCTCAGGCTGGCGCCAAAGGCCCCATTGCCCATGCCTTTAAACAAACCTGCCTTTACCGCTGCTTCTACAGCGGCAAAAGCATAATTGCCGTTCGGGACGTCTTTGAAGGTAGCCTTTGATGGGGGACTGCCAAGATCCAGCTTGAGAGCTTTTGCCAGTATAATGGCAAAGTCCTGCCGCTTTATCGTGCCGGACGGGTCGAATTTGCCGTCGCCGATACCGTTGATGATCCCCATTTCGGCAAGCTTATTAATGGCGTCTTTGGCATAGCTGCCTGTAATATCGGTCAAAGATTCTTGTGCGGAAGCGTGGGGTACCAGAACGCTGAGCAACGCGGCCGTCGACAGGATAGACAATGATTTGGCTTTAAAACTCATTTTTATCTTGATCTCCTCAAATGGTTATTTCCCAGAAAATAAGGTTTCGCAGCAGATGAATATAGCACACTTAAACTATTGTATTTATCGGTAAATCTTTAAGCAAGATAAATGATTTTGATCGAAAAGGCGTGCAGATATCCCTTTTTATCACGGAGATGACACCCGCCGGAAGGCAGCTATCGGAATTTCTCCGCAACAAAGGCACTTTTTTTTGCAGCTATGCCGTTCAACAGCGGGCATCCACACCGTCTCATGAAGCGGAGGATTCGCTTCTCCCGTGTCTTACCGGCTGTAAACTGTACATGCTCGAAGGGAGTAGAACAACAAAAAAACCGGCCTCTGAGGCCGGTTATATCGTGTTGATTTCGGTATTCCGCTCTCTTTCGTTCACAAGAACCTGTGCTCTGGCATCAATCCGGAAGCCCGGATCAATCTATCGACCCCAACGAGTTATTGTCCTCGCCGAATTTTTCCGAATTGATGAAGGCTTGCTCCGGCTACGACCGCGCCGACAATGCCTGCCGCCAGCTTGACTCCCAGCTTCAGCGAAGATCCGTCGGCATCCATCGTGGCGGCCAGCAGGCACAGCATGGAGGAGAAGAATAGAAGATAGCCCAATTGGCTGCTCTTCTCGCTTCTTTTTTGTCCGTTCGTATTTGCCATGCTCTTCATTCCCCTCCCGTGTCCGATCCCTGAAGCTAGATTTTATAAGCCTTCATCGCCTTGCGCAGCTCCTTGATGCTCGGACGCTTGCCGTAGAGCAGGACGCCGGTACGGTAGATCTTGGCGGACAGCCAGCCGAACACGTAGATGCTGACCAGCATGATGCCGAGCGAGACGAGCACCTCCCATGTCGCCACATGGCCTACGCCTACTCTCAGAACCATGACATACGGCGAGAAGAACGGGATGAACGAAGTCACCTTGACCAGCATGCTGTCGGGATTCGCCAGATTGAAGATGCCCAGATAGAACCCGGCGAGAGACACGAACGTCAGCGGCATGACCGCCTGGCCGAGATCCTCGGTACGGCTGACCAGGGAGCCGACGGCCGCGTACAGCGTTGCGAACAGGAAATAGCCGGTCAGGTAGAACAGGAGAGCGAAGAGGAGAAGGTCCGGACTGACGTCGCTGAGATGGATATCCAGATTGCCGAGCGCCTCCCTGTTGGTCGGGATCTGGATGTTGATGAGGACTGCCGCCACATAGATCGCGATCTGGAGCAGGCCGACCAGGAACATGCCGAAGATTTTGCCGAACATGCTGTTCAGCGGAGACACGCTCGTAATCAGCACCTCCATGATGCGGGAGCTCTTCTCGGTCGTCACTTCGCTCGCGATGACCTGGCCCGTCGCCATGATCGACATGAAGAGCAGGAACAGGACCGCATAGACCATGCCCATGTTGACGCCCTGCTGGGAAGCCGTGCGGCCGGCATCCTCGGCGGTTCCATCCGCCGATATCTGCAGCGCCTTCACGTCGACCGGCGCATACAGCAGCGTCTTCTGCTCAGCCGTAAGGCCGGCGGCATTCGCCTTGACGATCTGCAGCGCGGTTTTCAATTCATCGACCGCGGAATTGTCGAGCATCTTCTCGGATTTGAAAAGAGCGGAGTAGAAGCCGGTCTCCTTGCTCGGCTCCAGCAGCATGTAGCCGCTGATCTTCCCGTCGGTCAACGCTTTCTTGAGAGCGGCCTCCGCCGAAGCCGCATTCGCTCCTCCATCGATCTTCTCCAGCTTGAGCTTCCGCTGGCCTGCCGGCTGGGAGTCGAAATATTCCTTGACCCAATCGCCGACGAGAGTCGGGGTCACGCTGCTTTGCGCCAGGTCGCTCTGCATGGAGGCGTACCCGATCGTCTTCGGGCTGTCCGAGCCCCCGGATTTGAACAGCGAGATGATGTAGGGAAGATTGATGGCCAGCGATAGAATAAGGACCAGGATGAGCGTCGTGATAAGGAAGGCTTTGCCTTTGACCTTGTTGCGGAACGTAAAGCCGGTGACCGTCCAGAACTCATTCATGTTTTTCACCTACCGTTTTTATAAAGATTTCGTTCAAAGTCGGTTCCATGATCTCAAAGCGGGTGACGTCGCTCTGCTGCATCGCATGACGCAATACCGCGCGCCCGGAAGCCTCGTCCGCGATACGCAGCTCGTAGGCATGCTCATGCCGCTTGACGCCGAGAACGCCTGGCAGCTCCTCCAGTCCGGAGACCTCTCCGTCCGCTGCCAGCATGACTCTCTCCTTCGGAAAACGGTTCTTGATCTCCTTGAGGCTGCCCTTGAGCACCTCGTTCGATCGATGCAAAATCGTAATGTTGCGGCAAAGCTCCTCGACATGCTCCATCCGATGCGTCGAGAACAGAATCGATGCTCCCTGATCGCGGAGCTCCTTGACGGTCGACTTCAGCAGCTCCACGTTGACCGGATCGAGTCCGCTGAACGCTTCGTCCAGAATCATCAGCTTCGGCCTATGGATGATCGTCGCGATGAACTGGATCTTCTGCTGGTTGCCCTTGGACAGCTCTTCCACGCGCTTGTCATAATACTCCGGCACTCCGAAGCGTTCCAGCCACGTCTTGAGGCTTTTGTCGGCGTCCGCCGCCGACATTCCCTTCAGCCGGGCAAGGTAGACCAGCTGCTCGCTGACCTTGACCTTCGGATAGAGGCCTCGCTCCTCCGGCAGGTAGCCGATGTCCCTGAGCTGCTGCTTCGTGTACGGCTTGCCGTTGTACAGAATCCGGCCCTCGTCGGGAAAGATCAGCCCGAGCACCATCCGCATCGTCGTCGTTTTGCCCGCGCCGTTGGCGCCGAGCAAGCCGTAGATTTCTCCGCGGTCCACCTCCAGGCTGATGCCGTTGACGGCGGTTTTGTCTGCATATTGCTTGACGACTCGTTCCACAATGAGCGGTTTCACTTCTTGTTTCCCCCTGTTCGTCTTGAAATGCTGTCCAGACGTTTGCCTTTTTCGGCATCGCCTGCAATCTAGGCTTCGCTTTGCGGGTTGATTTCCTGTTGCTCATGCTTGGATCCGATTTGTGTTCCTTATCGCTTAACGCTTCTGCCGGATCAGGTCATCCAGAATATCGTCCAGCTCCAGCGCTTTCTGGCCGCTGATGAGATATCCTTGCTGGCGGCACCACTGCTCCGCTTCCCAAGCTCTGGAGGTGACCACGCGGCAGGTGCCTCCTCCCGCCTCCTCGACCCGTACGATTCCGGGCATCGCAGCGGCGGCGCTGGCGACGTCGCCCGGCGAAGCGCCTTCTGGGGAGGATAGGTAAAAGGTATGCCAGGATCCCAGCAATTCATCCTTCTCGTACATGCCGATGATCCGGCCCGAATCCATGATGGCGATATAATCGGCCAGCCGCTTCACCTCGTCGATGATATGCGTAGCCATGACGATCGTCCGGCTGCCTCCGTCCATGTACCGGTGGAGCTCGTCGACCATCGTGCGCCAGGCCAGCGGATCCAGGCCCGATGAAGGCTCGTCGAGCAGCAGCAGCTCCGGACCGTGCGCCATGGCGAGAGCCAATTCGTATTTCCGGCGCATGCCTTTGGACATTTTCCCCAGGCGCAGCGAAGGATCCACCTCGAATTGCCTCAGCATTCTCTCGAATTCGTTGCGATCCCATCCGGGATACCATTGACGGACGAAGTCCGCCTTGGCCGTGCCGCGCAGCCTGCCGTCGAGCTTGTCGTCTTCTTCCGGGACGTAGCCGATCCTGCGCTTGAGCTCCGTATCGTCCGTTCCTTTGCCGACCGCTTCGCCCAGCATCGTGATCTCCCCTGCATCGGGGCGAGCCTGATCAAGCAGCAGTCGGAAGGTGGAGCTTTTGCCGCAGCCGTTGGGACCGACAATCGCGGTCACATAGCCTGCCGGAAGCTCCAGATCCAGGGGACCGAGCCGGAACCGGCTGCGGTTCAGCAGCACGCCCGAGAAGCTTGCGGCCGGTACGCTTCCAACGACGTCCGGCTGTGTTCCTCTATCCGCTGTCACCTTCGCATTTCGAACAGCTGTACTCACCCGGTTTCCCTCCGATCGGTTCGTCATGTCATCTTCCTCCGCTTCAGCTCTTCGCGCAGCATGCTCTCCAGCTCGGCACGGCCGAGGCCTGCGCTTGCTCCGGCGTCCACCGCAGCCGAGACGGCCGCCTCTACCGCCTCCAGCCGCTGCCTGGCGCCGGCTTCGACATCGACCTTGGCGACGAAGGTGCCTGTTCCCTGCTTCGTACGGAGCAAGCCCTCCGCCTCCAAATCCTGATACACCCTGCGGATCGTGATGAGGCTGCATTGCAGATTCTGGGCAAGCTCGCGGTTGGAGGGCAGCAGCGTATTCTCCTCCAGCTGGCCGCTCATGATCAGCGACCTGAGCTGGGATTCAATCTGGTGGTACAGCGGCTCGGCGCTATGCTCGTTGATATGAATGGGTAGCCGCACGGCTGCACCCCCCTAAATAGAAAACGTTCAAGCCGGGTTTACCCCAGCAGGTTGCGGCGGCTGAGCCGCCTGGCCATCGGCCCGATGATACCCGCGAAAAACACCGCTGCTGCTGCAAGCATGATTGCTGCCAAGGTCCAGTCGCCCGCCTGCACAGCCTTCAGCTGATGGATAACCAGCGCATATCGGTTGAAAGCCAGGAAAATCGCGACGCCTAGTATCAGAAACATGATGATGATGCAGGACCAGAAGTAGGCTTTCCCTGTAAACCCGAGCTCCAGAAAAGCATAAAAGCAGCCGATCGCGATGCCGTAGCCGAACCATTGCAGGCTGAAGTTCAAAAATTGCAGCGGAGTCAGGAAATCGTGATAAACAAGGACATATTGCGTTCCGAAATAAATCAGCAGCGAAGGTGCGAGGATGGTAACCATCGTCAGGATGCGTCCGACGGCGATCTGGCGGTAGCTGATCGGCAGCAGTCTGAATCGGGCCAATTTGCGTGCGACCTTGGCTTGCTTCCAGTTGCCGATGGTCGTCATGTTCATGAAAAATCCCAGGACCGGTATGATGGCCAGCATGATGAAGTCGATCGCCCATGAGCTCGAATCGACAAGCTCGAGATCACGGAGCTGCGTGATCAATGGCGTTGTCGTCACGATGAAGTAGAACAGCATCGCGATGTTGAACAACCACCCGTACCCGATCGACATCCAATCGTATTTGACTAGCAGCTTGGCGCCTTGCCAGGTGCTCAAGAGCGTTCCTCCCCCCACACAGTGTATATACTGTGTATATCTTTATATACACTATACACACTGATTCCAGTTTTAGTCAATACCTAATTTTGGAACAGGTCTCATTTCCCCGACTCGTTCCAAAATTGGTCCCATTTCGCTTTGCTGTCGTCCAGCCACATACAAAACCATCAGGATGACAAACTAACCTTTATCTAAACCTATAGGGAGGAATAGGATTTGAATCAGCCAACATTAGGGGCGTTCCTGTTCAGCTGCCTGAGCCGAGCCGGGATATCCAACGTATTCGGGGTTCCAGGCGATTATAATTTCAGCATTCTGGACGAGCTTGGCCGCCATCCCGAGCTGAGCTTCATCGGCTGCAGGAACGAGCTGAACGCCGGTTATGCCGCCGATGCTTTCGCCCGCTTGAAGGGCATATCCGCCCTGCTCACCACCTTCGGGGTCGGCGAGCTCAGCGCCTGCAACGCCATCGCCGGCTCGAACAGCGAATCCGTTCCGGTGGTGCACATCGTCGGCGCTCCGCCTTCTATGGACCAGCCCGCTCATAAACTCATGCATCATTCCCTGATGGATGGGAATTTCGATACGTTCCGGAAGGTCTATGAATCCTTGACCGCCTATGCTGCGGCTATTACCCTTGAAAACGCCTCTTATGAAATTCCTAAAGCACTGCACATGGCCCAGACTCAAAAAAAGCCCGTTTATTTGACCCTTCCAAACGACCTGATAACCAAGCCGATTCATGCGCATGCAGAATCTTGGCCCGCACCGGCAACAACGGCTTCCTCCCTCGCAGAGGCGGCGGCCCATGCGGGCCGGCTGCTGAAGGGGAGCAGCCGTACGGTGCTGTTGACCGATGTGAAGGTGCTGCGATACGGCTTGGAGAATGCCGTCCGGCTTCTGGCGGAAAAGCTCCATCTTCCCGCAGCATCGATGGTGTACGGCAAAGGCTCGTTCGACGAGACCCATCCCAATTATATCGGCATGTACTCCGCGGGTTGCGGCGAGGAATCCGTCCGCCAAGCCGTAGAGAATGCGGATTGCGTCATTGCTGTCGGTCTCGTCTGGGCCGACACCAACACGGCCAGCTTCACGGCCAAGCTGGACTTTGCGAAGACGATTCAAATCAACCCGGACAACGTCCGGATCGGAGAGGCCTTG
This sequence comes from Paenibacillus sp. P22, assembly GCF_000469945.2. Lineage (NCBI taxonomy): Bacteria > Bacillati > Bacillota > Bacilli > Caryophanales > Paenibacillaceae > Paenibacillus > Paenibacillus sp. P22. The sequence goes on from NZ_CBRA020000039.1 coordinate 38,634, forward strand.
TATGCCGGCATCCAAGCCCCGGATATGATGGATGCTCTCATGCAGCTCCAGATCGTACAGGCCGCTCCCGTTCCCGCTGCGGCCTTTCCCTATGATCTTCCGCAGGGACAGCCGGATGATGACCTGGCGGCAGCCAACTACTATCCGCTGTTCCAGCAATTCATCCAGGAAGGAGATGTCGTCGTCGTGGAGACCGGCACCTTGTTCGACGGGATGTCCCAGTTGAAGCTGCCCCGAAACGTCACCTACGTGGCCCAGGGGGGATGGCAAGCCATCGGCTATGCCACTCCGGCGGCCTTCGGAGCCTGCATCGCCGCGCCGGACCGGAGGGTGCTGCTGTTCACGGGCGATGGCTCCATCCATCTGACGGCGCAGGAGATAAGCTCCATGCTGGAGCATCAGTGCAAGCCGATCCTGTTCATTCTGAACAACGGCCTGTATGTTGTGGAGAATTATTTGAATGTCGATGCGGTCAATCCCGGCTATAATGTCATTCCCAAATGGGACTTCTCCAAGCTGCCGGAAGCATTCGGCGGAGACGCCTTCACCGCGACCGCCAGAACCGTCGCCGAGCTCCGAGATGCCATGCGGCAGGCAGCAGCGGAATGCCGTTCCAGGCTGTGCATGATCGAGCTCATACCCGGCAATCCCATGGATGCTCCGCCTTTCCTTGTGAAAACCAGAGCCATTCTCGAAGCGCAAAAAAAGAACCGTTGATCAAGAAAAAAAACCAGATCGTCCGGAAAGCTCTGGACAGTCTGGTTTTTTTGCAGGCATGAAAGCGGGATCGTTGCCCGCCGCCTCGATTTATTCGGCTGCAGGCCTCTTCTTGGCTGACGGCGATGCCTTGCGGCAACCTTCATTTCGCGGCAAGCAGGTCGTTGACCTCTGCGGCCGTCGGCAGCGCGGCGATCGCGCCAGGACGCGTCGTCGTAATCGCTGCGGCTGCATTGGCGAACGCGAGCAGCTCTCTCGCCGTCTGCGCCTCGATGCCGCCGAGAAAGTCCGGTTGGCGCTGAACGCCGTACAGCAGCGAGCCGATGAAGGCATCGCCTGCGCCTGTCGTGTCGATGACGCTTACGGCATGGCCCGGAACCTCGACGCGGAAGTCCTTGGACAGCCACGTCGCTCCCGCCGCGCCGCGGGTATAGATGACATGCCTGACATCGCCGGCGAACAGAGACTTCAGCGCCTCTTCCTCTTCGGAGATGCCGGTAATGAACGTCAGCTCCTCGTCCGAGATCTTCACGAGATGGGCCATCGGGAGGAACTCCAGAATGGCCTGGCGGCATTGTTCCGGGCTTTTCCACAGCGGCAGCCTTACATTGGGATCGAAGCTGACGATTCCCCCGGCTTCGCGGCATCTGGAAATCGCTTCCCTGTGCGCGTATTTGACCGGCGCCTCGATAAGGTCTACCGAGCAGAAATGCAGGAGATCTCCCGGCTCGAACCAATCTCCGATCTCGTCTTTCTCCAGCAGCATGTCCGCGCTCGGATTGCGGTAAAAGCTGAAATCGCGGTTGCCGTCCGCCTTCAGGCTGACAAAAGCCATCGCCGTATTCGCTTCCCTCGTCCTGAGCACCCTGGTGACGTCCACGCCGGCTTCCGCAAGCGTCTCGACCAGGAAGTCGCCGAAGGCATCCTCGCCAAGCTTGCCGATGAATGCGCTGCTGCCGCCAAGCCGCGACACCGCGCTGGCGACATTGGCGGGTGCCCCTCCCGCCGCTCGGCTGAATCCGCCGACTGCCTTCAGCTCCACGCCTCTCTGCTCCGGAATCCAGTCAATAAGGGCTTCCCCGATCGTAAATACCGTCGACATCCGTATCCTCCTCGATTCTGCGGCTTACCAGCCGAAAATAACGTGAAATACCGGCTTCGTGTGCCCGCCCGGATACATAAGGTACAGCAGGATGTATACGGCGGTTCCCGTAATGGCCGTAATGAACCAGATGACCGATGTGAAGCGCCCGATCCGCCGATGGCGCGCGAACTTCTGCTTGTAGCCGAGCACGATCGTCGTAATGCCGAAGACGGCTGCCACGGTGGCAAGCACGATATGGAACAGCAGGAACACGAGATAGTACGGCTTGAGGCTGTCCGGACCGCCCCAGTCGGTGTTGCCGATGACAAGCGTTCTGGACGTATAGATGATGAAGAAGATCAGGGCGGCGACCGCCCCGGCAAGCATCATTTTTTTGTGCGATTCCAGGCGGCGCTTGATGGCCAGATTCCAGCCGATTGCGACCAGAATCGCGCTCAGTACGATGAAAAAGGTGCTGATGGTCGGAAAAATCGTGTACTTGTCCAAGCTGATCCCCACTCCAATCCGAAAATAACCGCGAAGCAATCGCGAGGTTTAAACCGTTCCCGCCGGTCCCGTTCCGCGCAGGTCGCCATCCGACTCCGCATTTTCCTGACGGTTCCATTGCGAGAAAATGTAAGCCAGAATGCAGCCGTACATGATTTCCTGAACCAGCTTCATCAGGATGCCGCCCAGCTGCTGATCCTCTGCAGGAGCCATCAAATTGAAGAAGGCTGGCCCCTGGAACTGGCTGAGCAGCTGCTGGGTGTTGCCGGCGACGCAGTAATTCATCGCCTTCGCCCATACGTTCGGATCGTTGTAGACGGCATACATCGGCTCGCCTGCGAAAATAATGAGCGCGCAGGCCGGAGTCAGCAGCACGCCGCTGGCGAATACGTACGCCATCTTCCGCAAGCCGTTGAGCCGGCTCCATTCCGGCACCGGGCAGGTGATCTGCCACCACATCATCATCGCTGTGACGAGCAGCACGAAATAGTAGAACTCATGCAGCAGATAGTTGGTCATGATGTAATCATGCGCTGCAGGGATGTGATAGAAGGAGAACAGCACATTGAACAGCACCAGCGTGAAGATCGGGTTCATGGACCTGCTGAACCGCTTCCAGAAAGGCTTGCCGAATGTGAATCTCCATACATAAGCCGGAATGCCCAAAATGATGAGCGGCGGAGCGATCAGATAGGAAATGGACATATTGGCCATATGAAAAGTGAACATGAGATGGCCCAGCAGATTCATCGGTCCGCCCTGGGCTATGTACAGCAGCACGATTCCCGAGACGGCCATGAGCTGCTGCCATGGCGTTGCCCGCCGTTCATTCGGGAAATGCTTCAGCCTCCAAGGGCCGATGAGATAGAAATATCCGATCAGCAAAGCGATCGTCAGAAACAGCAGCCAGGGACTCCAGAGAGCGCGGAAGCTGAAATATTCAAGTCCGAGCATGAAGCGGTCTCCTTTCTTTCGGCCGCGTTGCGGCCCGCTGCATCCGGCCATGAGCAGCATGGCAGCGGACACGGATAAGCTAAGCTTACTTGATTGGGGACGTCAAAGCAAAAGGCAATATTGAGAACTTCTTCCTCGTCGGGCGCCGGACGGCAGGACCGTCCAAACACATGGAAAACAACAAAAGAGGAGGTCGGTTAAGACTCTCCCCTTTCGTTCTGGTATAGATGAACCGGATTACCACCAGGTCCAGAATTCCGCCATGATGACGATCGTGAACACAACGAACACGCCGGTAAGGATGCCTACGATCGGGAACAGATGTCCCCGGTCCTTCATATGCATCCAGAAGCCCATCTGGATGATGACCTGCATGATCGCCATGATGATGAGCAGGATGTAGATGAAGGAGGTGTTGATTTCGCCGCCGATGACGGTAGCGAAAGCAACGAGCGTAAGCAGCATCGAGAAGACATAAGCAATGATATGCTTCTTGGGACCTTCATGCTTGTGGCGCTTGGCCGGCTCTTCGGAATGGGTCGTATGGTTGGACATTCGTTACCCCACCTTTCCCATCAAATAAACGACGGTGAAGATGAATACCCAGACGACGTCGATAAAGTGCCAGTACATGCCGGCGACATATACCTTCGGCGCGGTGACGACGGTCAGGCCCTTGCGGTAAACCTGGCCGATCAGCAGCGAGATCCACACGACGCCGAGCGCGACGTGGGCTCCGTGGAAGCCGACCAGCGTATAGAAGGAGGAACTGAAGGCGCTGGTGCTGAACTGATGGCCTTCATGCGTGTACTCGATGAACTCGTAAACCTCGAGGCCGAGGAAGGCAAGGCCGAGCACGACGGTTACGATGAGCCAGTTCTGCATCGCCTTCACTTGGCCGCGGTGCATCGCCTGGATGGCGAATACGCTCGTCAAGCTGGATGTCAGCAGGATGACGGTAGCAATCGCCACCGTGGCCAGCTTGAACAGCTCTTGAGAAGTCGGGTTGCCGTCGCCGACCTGATCGCGAAGCGCCAGGAAGGCGGAGAAGAGAGTGCCGAACAGTACCGTCTCTCCTCCAAGGAACAGCCAGAATCCGAGAACCTTGTTGCGTCCTTCGAGGGTCGCGCGTTCCGGTTCATGAGGCAGCTTGCCGTCTAGATGCGAATGTGCGCTCATGCCTTAACCCCCTTGCCCGTAATTTCTTCCGGCTCGATGTGGAAGCCGTGATCGTCCTTGAGCGAGCGGACGACCATGCATCCCAGCGTAATCGCGAGGCCTAGGCCAGCCACGATATGGTTGCCGAAGATGTTGGAGACAAATGCATTGTTCCAGTCGTTCTTCGCGTACAGGAACCCGAAGCCGGCGATGAACAGGCCGACGGACATCAGGAACGGAAGGATCGATGGGCTCGGCATGTGGATCGGGCCGATCGGCTCCGCAGGCGACATGCCTTCGTTGCCGTCCATCTTCTCTTTCCATAGAGCGTCGTACCCGCGGACGAGCGGAGTCTGGGCGAAGTTGTATTCAGGAGCCGGGGACGGGATCGACCATTCCAGCGTGCGGCCGTCTTCCCACGGATCGTTGCCTGCGTTTTTCGGCTTGGCAGCCGTAACGATGATGTTGATGATGAAGAAGATCGTGCCGAGGCCCATCAGGAAGGCGCCGATCGTACTGATCAGGTTCATCGTGTTGAAGCCCAGTCCGTCCAGGTACGTCCAGATCCGGCGCGGCATGCCCATGAGGCCGAGGAAATGCTGCACGAAGAACGTCAGATGGAAGCCGATGAAGAACGTCCAGAACGTCAGCTTGCCGATGAACTCGTTCAGCGCGCGGCCGAACATCTTTGGCCACCAGTAGTGCAGGCCGGCGAACAGGCCGAGCACGAGGCCGCCTACGATGACGTAGTGGAAGTGGGCAACGACGAAGTAGCTGTCATGATACTGGAAGTCGGCCGGAGCCGCGGCCAGCATGACGCCGGTCACCCCGCCCATGACGAACGTCGGAACGAAGCCGACGGCGAACAGGTTGGCGGAGGTGAAGCGGATCGAGCCGCCCCACATCGTGAAGATCCAGTTGAAGATCTTGATTCCGGTCGGAACCGCGATCAGCATCGTTGCGATGGAGAACAGCGCGTTCGCTACCGGTCCCAGGCCTACCGTGAACATATGGTGGGCCCATACCATGAAGCCGAGGAAGCCGATCAGGACGGTGGCGAATACCATCGAGCTGTAACCGAACAGCCGCTTGCGCGAGAAGGTGCTGATGACTTCGGAGATGACCCCGAAAGCCGGGAGAATCAGGATGTAAACCTCCGGGTGGCCGAAGATCCAGAAGATATGCTCCCATAGGACGGTGTTGCCGCCGCCCGCCACTTCGAAGAAGTTGGCTTCGAACAGCCGGTCGAACATAAGCGCGACCAGGCCGACGGTAAGGGCCGGGAAAGCGAACAGGATCAGGGCTGAGGTGATGAATGCCGTCCAGGTGAACATCGGCATTCTCATGAAGCTCATGCCCGGAGCGCGCATGTTGATGATCGTGACCAGGAAGTTGATGCCGCCGATCAGGGTGCCGATACCGGCGATCTGAAGGCCGAGAACGTAGAAGTCGACGCCTTTGTCTACATTATATGTAGGGCTGGCGAGCGGAACGTAGGATGTCCAGCCCGCATCCGGAACGGTGCCGGCCAGCCAGCTGATGTTGAGCAGCAGGCCGCCGAAGAAGAACGTCCAGAAGCCGAGGGAGTTGACGAACGGGAAGGCGACGTCGCGCGCGCCGATCTGCAGCGGCACGATCGCGTTCATGAGCGCGAAGATGACAGGCATCGCCGCGAGGAAGATCATCGTCGTGCCGTGCATCGTCAGCAGCTCGTTGTACGTGTCCGCGCCGACGAAGTTGTTGAGCGGCTTCCAGAGCTGAACCCGGATCAGCAGCGCCTCGAGGCCGCCGATCAGGAAGAAGAATCCGCCGGCAATCAAATACAGAATGCCGATTTTTTTGTGGTCGACAGTCGTCAGCCAGTCCATGAGACCGGTATGGCGCTTGACCGGATGTGCGTGAGCCAAGGCTGGTACCCCCTTCAATACCGATAGGTGAATGCTACTTCTGCTTGTATTCGGACAGATACTTGGCGATGCCGTCGATCTGTTCCTTAGTCAGGTCAACCTTCGGCATGGAGTTGCCCGGCTTAACCGCTTGCGGATCGGAGATCCACCGTTTCAGGTTGTCGTAAGTCGAGCCTTCGTTTTTATACTTCGGATCGTCCGTGTTGACCAGGATGCCGCCGATCGTTTCACGGTCGCCGATGTTGGTCAGGTTCGGATACAGCTGCAGGCCTTTGTCGCCTACCGCATGGCAGGTGAGGCATTGCTTCTGGAACACGTCGCTGATGGCCGCATCGGCCGGCAGCTGTCCAGGCTCCTTCATTCCCGCTACCCAGCGGTCGAAGGAATCGCTGCTGACGGACTTCACCTTGAAGTCCATGAGAGCATGGGAAGGTCCGCACAGCTCGGCGCATTTGCCGAGGTAGACTCCGTCATGCTTGGAGCTGAAGTACATTTTATTGACGTTGCTTCCCGGGTTCGTATCGATCTTGCCGGCAAGCGATGGAATCCAGAACGAGTGGATGACGTCCGCGGATTTGGCGGAGATGGAGATCGTCTTGCCTGTCGGAATCATCAGTTCCTGAGCGGTCTTGATTCCGTACTGAGGATATTCGAACTCCCACCAGTATTGATGGCCGGTCACGATGACCTGTACGGCGTTGTCGTCCTTGGAATAATCCTTGGCCAGGCCGAATACCGACTGGACCGTAGGAACGCCAAGAATCAGAAGGAGAACGATCGGAATGACGGTCCAGATGATCTCGAGCTTGTGGTTGCCTTCCACTTGTACCGGAACCTTGTTGTCTCCGGGACGACGGCGGAATTTGACGATTACATAAAAGGATAGTGCGAAAACAACCACGATAACGAGCACCATGATCGTGATGGTGAGCTTCATCAGATTGAATTGTTCGAGCGCCACCGGACCCTGCGGCCTCAGCGTGGACAAGTCGGCCCGTCCGCATGCCGATAGGAACAGAGCCATTCCTGCGAGCAACGGCAGGAGACGTCGTGCAAGATGCCACCGTTTCATCATTCATCAACCCCACTTTTGACGTTTTCGGCATTTGCCCAAGCAAAAACGGAGAACCGCCGGAAGGCAGTCATCCGTTTACGGAACGATTGTAGGAGTTGGAAAACCACCCGGATTCAACCGGTGAAACGCTTTCTCTTCCTTATGTACGTCTTGAGGCAAATGCTTCATGCACAGCTGTAAAAATGGCAACTCCTGCATGTCAATTACTTTATTAAATATAAAGTTGAAGCCCCTAATTGTCAATGTTCCACAGAGAGTTCACAAATTGTTCTCAAAGCTGTCAAAAAGAGCTTCGGACACCGAAAAAGGCTTCCAATTCATGGTTTGAACGCCTGTCCTCCTTATCATTGTTCACCAAACCCATGGTCAATTATGTATAGGTCCGGGACCGCATATTTACTCCTCCGGGGCGAATCCTATAGGCACTCGCCACAAACGAAAGGGGAGGCCCACTTCATGAGACAGCCATCACGTGTACTTGCTTCCGCCCTGATCTTATCCTTGCTGCTCGGAGGCTGCAGCTACAAGCAGCATGTCCAGAACAGCGACCAGAATTACGGCACCCGCCAGAAGAACGATCCCAAAATGCAAGGAAGCCGGATGTACGGAACGCTCGGCACCGATTCCACCCAGCACCATAACCGCTTCTTCGAATACAGCTCTCAGCTCTCCCGCGACGTCACCCGCCTCAACGGGATCGGACAAGCCATCGTCATGCTGACCGACAAGAACGCCTATGTCGGGATCGTGCTCGACGGCACAGCCACCCATGCGGTCCGCAGCGGCAGCAAGGTCATCCGCGAGCAGAACAACGGCGGCTGGATGGAGGGCGTTTACAACCATCAGACCGGCAGCGACAAGTGGGACAACCGCCAGCTTGTCACACCCTACAATTCGTATTTCTCGGTTAACGACCACAACGAGCTCTCGAGCAAGCTGAAGCAGACGATCGCCGTGCGCGTCCGCAAGCTCGCTCCTGCGGTTCAGGAGGTTCACATTACGGCCAATCGCGATCTGGTGAACCAATTCGTCGAGTACTCCCGCGAATCCTGGGCCGGCAGCGATCTGAGCCCTTATGTGGAGCCGTTCAACATTTTGGTGCAGAAGCATTTTGCCGGCGGCAACGAAATGCCCGTTCCTCTGCAGATCATCAAGCAAAAGGCCGATAAAAACGGCGGCAAGGCGATCATCGGCAAATACAGCGGCTCCGATCCGGAGACCGGAAGCTTCGGCAATCCCGGCGACGCCGGCGGCGCCAGCCAGAATCGCTGACAAGCTTCTATATAATATAGAAACAACACGGGGAGCGTCACTTCAGCTCCGGCTGCGCGAGGCGGATGACTTGATCCAGCTGGCGCGATCCGGACAGAAGGGCCTCCCTTTCTTCGTCGGTGCGGGCGAAGTGGCCGAACTGATCCAGATCCGCCTTGGCCTGCTGCAGCGTTGCGAGCAGCTGCTGTCTGGGCGTCAGGCTGTTCGGTTCGAGCGAGCCGTCCAGTGAACCCGTTTGTACCGTCAGCTGCTTCTTGGCGTCGACCTGCGCCAGAAACACGTTTTCCGGCTTCACCTTGAGCTTGGCCAGCTCATGGCGCAACCAATCCTCGTCCAGCCCCGTCTCCTTGAGCGGCTCCTGCAGCACTTGACCGTCCATCATGACGGTTTGCGTCTCCTGCTCCCTCGACATTTTCCAGCCTAGCATGGAAGGCGTCAGCGGCTGGTTTTCCTTTTTGAGCAGCAAGTTGATCTCCCCGCTTTTTTCCATCACGGCAAATTCGATTTCAGAAACCTTGAACACGCTCTTTTTTCGCAGCTGTTCGAGAAGCTCGTCGAGCGTCAGCTTTTCCTTGAATAGGTTCTTCTCGAGAATGGAGCCGTTCTTGATGAGCACGGTTCCTTTTCCGTCGACAAAACCGCCGACAGCCCGGCTTTTCATTGTGGCATATTCCATGCCGATCGACATAAGCGACCAAGTGCCGATCGCGACAAACCCCAGATACCATTGCGTATCGGTGTCCATGGAGATATAGCCGGCGATATTGCCGATGGATATGCCCGTTATGTACTCAAACAACGAAAGCTGGGAGATTTGGCGTTTGCCGAGCAGCTTCGTTACGATAAACATGACCACCACCGAGCTGAGCGTTCGAAACACGATTTCCAGCCATTGCGGCATTGTTGGACTCCTCCCTTCCGTATCTTTCCTATGTTGTCCAGAGAATACGGAAAAATGCGTCAAAAAGGGATTGCGCCGAAAGCATGTATTGGTATATGATCTTCTTCCGCTCTCTTACGCATTTCACCTAATTTGGAGGATATCCCCTTATCTGAAGAACTGAGGTGACTCATGCTTTTCTATGCGCTGTCTCGCGCCAGCTTCAACCGCAACCTGCAATACCGCGCATCCCATCTGCTTCACAACGTTGCCAGCGCCTTGTTCGGCTTCATCTACCTGTCGATATGGACCGGAATCGGCGAGACCAAGGATCTCGGAATTTACGGGCTTTCCGGTCTTGTGTCCTATGTAGCCCTCAACCAGTGCCTCCTATGGGTGACTTCCTTCACCTCCAACGGCCTCGGAATTCCGCAGCTCGTACGTACCGGAGCGATCGCGACCGAGCTCGCCAGGCCGGTGCATTTGTTCTACCAGCTGATGTGCAGGGAATGGGGACAGATCGCTTACCAGGCCATGTACAAAAGCTTGCCGATCTACATCGTCTACCTGTTCGCCGTTCCGCTGCGGCTCCCTGCCCTGCCTGCCGCCGCTGCCTCGGCGGCTGCCGTAGTCTGCGCCGCCTATCTCTCCATCTGCGTTCACTATCTCATCGGCGCAGCTGCGCTCTGGACGACGGAATCCTCTTGGTTCCAGTGGCTGAACTACGCTTTTTCCACTCTCTTGTCCGGCTTCCTGATCCCGATCGAGTGGCTGCCCGGCTGGCTGGGATGGATCAGCCGCTGGTCTTTCTACCCCAGCCTGAGTTACATACCGAGCCGGATCTACCTTGGCTACGACGGCATCGCCGCCATCTATCCGTCGCTGATCTGGTCCGTCGTGCTCACTTTCGCCTGCCTGGCCGTCACCGGCTTCATGCGGCGCAGGGTGGAGGTGCAAGGCGGATGAACCGAGCCGAATGGAGCCGATTCATGACTATGTACCGCATTCTGATCCGCTCCAGCTTCCGAAGCCGGATGCAGTATACATTCAACTTCTGGGTCGGCACTGCCGCCGCGGCGATGATCAATGCGGTCGAGTTCGCGCTGCTTGCTGTCGTGCTTCACCGGTTCGGCACGATTCAGGGCTGGAGCATCGCAGAATCCGGCTATTTGTATGCCGTAATCACTTTGTCCAAAGCCATGTACCGCAGCTTCGCATCGGATGTCCATCATCTGGAGAAATACCTCGTCAGCGGCGATCTCGACGGACTGCTGCTGCGCCCGGCGCCCGTGCTGCTGATCTTGATGACGCAAAACTTCTCTCCCAGATTCGGCGAGACGCTGCTCGGCGCGTCCATGCTCGCCATCTCTCTCGGAGCGATCTTTGAAGACGATCCCGCCATCTGGACCGCAATCCCGCTGACGGTACTCGCTATCGCATCGGGAGCCGTCCTTATGTTCGGAATTGGACTGCTGACAGCCTCGTCCGGGTTCTGGCTGACCCGGATCGATGCGCTTCAGGTGCTCACCGAAGACGCTGCCCGAACTGCCGCCCAATATCCGCTCACCATTTATCCAGGCTGGCTGCAGGGGCTGCTTACCGGACTTATTCCGGTCGCCTTCATTAATTATATGCCCGCTCTCTATATCATTCGCGGCACCCATGGCGCCTGGACGCTCGGACTCAGCGTCGCCGTATCGGGAGCGATGCTCCTCCTGTCCCTGAAGCTGTGGAAATTCGGCCTGTCGCGCTATCAAAGCACCGGCTCATGAAGAAAAGGAGAATGGAAATGATCGAGGCGATCGGACTTACAAAGGAATTCCGGGTGCCGGACCCGGATGCATCGGCCAAGCGGCGCGGCTTGTTCAGCCGCCGCTCCATTCCGAAACAGGCCGTTTCGGACATCAGCTTTACGATTCCTGAAGGCGAATTCGCCGGATTCATCGGTCCGAACGGAGCCGGCAAATCCACGACCATCAAAATGCTGTCCGGAATTCTGCATCCCACCCAAGGAGAAGTCAGGCTGGGGGGAATCAATCCCCACCGCAAGCGCAAGGAAGCCGCGCGCACGCTCGGCGTGCTGTTCGGCCAGCGCACCCAGCTGTGGTGGGATTTGCCGCTGCGCGATTCCTACGATATTCTGGCCGCTATGTACGGCTTGACCCCCGAACGGAAAAAAGACCGGATCGAAGAGCTTGAGAACCTGCTGCGCCTGTCGGATTTCATGGACACGCCGGTCCGCAAGCTGTCGCTCGGCCAGCGGATGAGAGGCGATCTGGCGGCGGCGATGCTGCATGAGCCGTCCATTCTCATTCTGGATGAACCGACGATCGGCCTCGATGCCGCATCCAAGCGGGATATCCGTTCTCTCCTGCGCGATATTAATGAGAGGATGCGGACGACCATCCTTCTTACGACGCATGATATGGACGATATCGAGCAGCTGTGCGGCCGGGTGCTCGTCATCAGCAAAGGCAAGCTCGACTATGATGGCGGCATCGCGCAGCTGCGGGCCCGCATCGGGCTGCCCGCCGTCATGGAGGTGACCTTCCGGCAGGCGGAGAGCGCCGCGGCCGCGGCCGGCGAGCTTCAAAGCCTGGGCGATAGCGCCACGGAGGCGGCAGGCGGACTTCATGGTCCGGAGCCGCTCTCCCCAGCTGCTGCCGGCATCCGCCTGAAATCCCTTGAAGACCGTACGCTCGTCCTTGAATGCGATCTGAAAACCTCCAGCAGCGTCCAGGTGCTTCGTGAGCTTGAAAAGTACGGGGAGCTGGAAGATATCCGGATGAGGGAGCCGGAATTCGAGGATGTCGTCCATAAGCTCTACTAACGCGGAAGGAAAGGATGACAAAGGCGCCAAGCAAACCGGAAACCGGTCTGCTTGGCGCCTTTTCGGGCTTAAAGCCAGCTGAAAGAAGGCTTAAACCGATATGAGAGGTTTCTCATTTTATTCTCACAAAAGGCCAGAAAGCCGCATGAAATCTAGTTCTTAGGTCTCAGAGGAAAGGGTTGGCAGCTTTCAGCTGTGTTATGGTGTTTATGCGGAATTGATCAGCCGCTCCAATACTTCCACAAGAAGAGAGGAATCATACATCATGAAATACAACCTCAACCAACTTACAAAAAAAATCGCAGCCGCTGCGATTGCACTTAGCATCGCCATTTCCGGAGGCGCTCTCCTGTCGGCACCGAAAGCAGAGGCGGCAACCGCATCGGCTTCCTCGAAAGCCACGACCGTCATCAATGCCGCCAAAGCGCAGATGGGCACTCCTTACAAATTCGGCGCTTCGACCAGCACGACCAAGTACTTCGACTGCTCCAGCTTGATGAAGTACGCCTACAAGAAAGCAGGCATCACGCTTCCGCGTACGTCCAAAGCGCAATCCAAGGTCGGCACCTACGTCTCCAAGAGCAATCTCAAGCCCGGGGATCTCGTCTTCTTCTACTCTCCTGTAACGCATGTCGGCATGTACATCGGCGGCGGCAAAATCGTTCACACCTACGGCAAGCCGGGCGTCACGACCAGTACCATCAACTCCGGCTGGTGGAAAGACCACTACAACACGGCTCGCCGCGTCCTCTAGGACAAGCTCGGCCGCTGCCGGATCGATCAGCTCCCTTCGGGGAGCTTTTTTCGTCTTCCCGAGGAAATGCTGCGGGATCACAATGCGCACAGAAGCAGTCTGCCCATTGTCTTTTTCCTCTATGTTACCTTTGACGCATCTCCGGGCTCTACGGTTGCAGGCAATCCGTGGAAGCCGGCTTCCCATGAAAAAAAGCGCGCTCCTACGAGCGCGCTTCTTCCTTGAGCGGGAGCCACGCCAGCACGCGCTGGATCGCCGCATCCCAATATCCCCATTCATGCTCGCCCGGTCCTTCCTCATAATGAAGCGGCAGGCCGAGACGAAGAGCATGCTCCTTGAACTCGACGTTCTCTTCATACAAGAAGTCCTCGGTTCCGCAGCATTGATACAGCATCGGCTGCCGCTCCGCCGGGAGCGCCGCCGTCTGCTCCGCCAAGTGGAACAGATCATTGATGCTGCCGGGAAGCTGCTCCTCCGGACCGAATATATTCTCGATCTCCTGACGTTCCGTCACGCCCTGATCGTATCGGCGGCGGGTGTCCATCGCCCCTGACAAGCTGGCGACGGCCGCGAAACGGTCCGGGCGCGCAAGGCCCAGCTTCATCGCTCCGTATCCGCCCATAGACAGGCCGGCTGCAAAGCTGTCTTCCCGCTGTCGCGAGATCGGGAAGAACTGGCAGGCGAGCTCCGGCAGCTCCTCGCTTACGAAGGTCCAGTACCGCCCGCCGCGATGCATGTCCGTGTAGAAGCCGCGATGCACGGCCGGCATGACGACGGCAAGGCCGAGTCCGGCTGCATACCGTTCAATGGATGTGCGCCTCAGCCAGATGGAATGGTCGTCCGAAAGGCCATGGAGAAGGTACAGCACCGGGTAGCGGCCGCCTTCTCCCGCCTTTCCTTCCATCCCGATCTGACGGGTCGTCTGCTGCGGCAGGATTACGTTCATGGAACAGGACAAGCCGAGAACGTCGGAGAAAAAATCGCATTGGATAAGTGCCATCGAAAGACTTCCCTTCATCGATAGATTAGCGGGATGCGAGATCCCAGATCTGCTTGAGGATCAACAACGAGCTGACGGCAATGAACAGGGGCCGAACGTACTTGGCTCCCTGGCGGATGGCGAGCCGGGATCCGGCGAGCGAGCCGGCGACCATGAAGACGCCCATCGTCAGGCCGATTGTCCAATCGATGCTTCCCAGGCCTGCGAACGTAATGAGGCTGGCGATGTTGCTGCCGAAGTTGAGCACCTTGGCATTTCCCGCCGCTCGGACGAAGTCGAACCCTGCCATAAGGAAGGCGAAGATGAGGAACGATCCCGTTCCGGGTCCGAAAAAGCCGTCGTAGCCGCCGATGAGCAGAGCCGCTGCAGCCAGCAGCAGGCCCGCCCGGCGTGTCAGGCTGCCGCGGTAAACGCCTTCGCCGCCCCAGCTGCGCTTGAGCAGCGTATATACGGTGATGGCCAGCAGCAGCACCACGACAAGCGGCTTCAGCCATGCGGATGGCACCGCTTGCAAGAGCAGCGTGCCGCATGCTGAGCCGATGAGTGTCAGCGGGAACAGCCGCTTGACGACACTCATCTCCACCTTGCCGGATCGCATGAAAGCAAGCGTGCTCGTAAGCGAGCCCATCGTGCCGGCAAGCTTGTTCGTCCCGAGCGCCAGATGCGGCGGCAGTCCGGCCGTCAGCAGGACGGGCACGGAGACGAGGCCTCCGCCTCCGACGACAGAATCGACAAATGCGGCCAGAAAACCCCCGGCCGCCACTAAAGCGAAGATGTCCCCTGTCATGAATGTTTTCGACCCCGTTTGTCATAAAGTGGACGGCAAGTGAGTTCATTGTAAAGCGAACGGGGCATGGATGTCCATGCCCCGTCGGGATGTTCAGGCTTCTGCAGCTGCTTTGGTTCCCGCTCCCGGCCCCGCCTTCTTTCCGGTCGGCTTGCGGCGCGCTCCCTCGTTCACTTCCAATCGCTTGGAAAGCAGGGAGAGGCCGTAGTTGACGAGGAAGTAGAGGAGGGCGGCGAGGAAGATAACCGGGAAGAAGTATGATTCCTGCTGGCCTCTCACAATGCCTACATTGTGCATGAGCTCCGGCGCGGAAATAATGACGGCCAGTGACGTGTCCTTCAGCAGCGAGATGAACTGGCTGACTGTAGGCGGAACCATCCGGCGAAGACCTATCGGCAAAATGATATGCCGGAGGGTCTGGATGTACGTGAGACCCGAGGAGCGCGCTGCTTCAATCAGTCCTTTATGGACAGACGCCAGCCCGCTGCGGACAATTTCGGAAATCATCGCAGCCTCGAATGCCGTCAGTGCCAATACAGACGCCCAGAAAATCGATAGTTTGATGCCCATCTGGGGAAGCGCGATATAGGCAAACAAAATGAGCAGCAGCAGCGGCAAATTGCGGAGTGTCTCTACAATCGCGCCGACGATAGCCGACAAAACCGGAATTCGCGCGTAACGGATGACTCCGCTCGCAACGCCCAGAACAAAGCTCAATATTATAGCAACAAAGGCAAGTTTCAGCGTATAGCCGAAGCCTTCCAGTATAAATCGCAGATTATGCCAGGAATAGGCGCCTCCAAAGTCCATATGTCGCGTCCTCCTCCCGACCTAAGCCGCATTGGCCATCCGCCGCTCCAATACGCGGGTCGCATAGGCAAGCGGAAAAGTCAAAATAAGATAAAACATTCCTACGAACAAGTACGTGCTGACCGCATCGTAAGTGTCCAGATTTACTTGATCGCCGAAATACATGAGATCCAATCCGGCGAATACTCCCAGGATGGAGGAGTTTTTGACCAAGTTCAGGAACTGGTTGCTGATCGGCGGAATTACGATACGGACTGCCTGAGGCAGAATGATGAATCTCATGGCCTGAACGTACGTCAATCCCGTCGAGCGGGCTGCCTCCATCTGCCCTGCCGGTACGGACTGGATTCCGGCACGGATCGCTTCGGCAATGAAGGAAGACGTGTATACCATAAGTCCCAGAGTTCCGGAGGTAAACCCATCCAGTTGAAGCCCAAACGAAGACAGACCGTAATAGAAAAGGAAAACGACCAGAAGCAGTGGAATATTGCGGAAAAATTCCACATAAGCCGTGCCGAAGCCGCGAAGAGCCGCAAAAGGCGAAATGCGGAACACAGCGATCAGCGTGCCGAGCACGAAACTGCCTGCCAGCCCAAGCAGGCTGGCATAGATCGTATACTTGAATCCTTCGAGGTAATCGTCCATGTTGTTGGTCAGTACCGAGAAGTCCAGCATAGGCCTACTCCGTCGGAGGCTTCTCGCCTATCCATTTTTCATAGATGGTGGCGTATTCGCCGCTGTCCTTCATTTCTTTCAGCGTTTCGTTGACCAGAGCGACAAGGTCGGTATTGCCTTTCTTGGCGGCGATGCCATAAGGCTCATCCGTGAACGTGCCGCCTACGACCGTGTAGCCCGGATCTTGCTTGGCCATGCCGTACAGAATGGCGTTGTCGGTCGTGAGCGTATCTCCTTTGCCCGCCTTCAGAGCGGCGAAAGCTTCCTGGTAATTCTCGAACTGCATCACGCGCAAGCCCGGGACCTTGTCTTCGATGTTCTTGATTGAAGTCGCTCCTTTGACGCCAAGCACCTTGGAATCCTTCGTGATGTCCTTCAGGCCTGTGATCGGGCTGCCTTGCTTGACGAGCAGCGACTGGCCGGCTTTGAAGTACACGTCGGAGAAGTCGACCTGCTTCTTGCGCTCGTCGGTAATCGTCATCGTCGCGACGATGAGATCGATGTCGCCGTTGTCGAGCATCTGGATGCGGGTCTTGCTCGTTACTTCCTTGAGCTCGATCTTGCTCTCGTCGCCGAAGATCTTCTTGGCGATCGCCTTGGAGATGTCGATGTCGAAGCCTTCGACGTTGCCGGAAGCCGTATCCTTGAGGCCGAACAGCTTCGTGTCGTATTTGACGCCGACGATGAGCTTGCCGCGGTCCTTGATATCCTTGATGACGCCTGATTCCTCGCTGCCTCCAGCGGAACCGTTGCTTGCGGAGCCGCCTCCATTGTTGTCGTTTTTCGCGCCGCATCCGGAAACCACGAGGGCAACTGCCAGCAGCAGAGACGCGCCTGCGCCCCAAAGCTTGTTTTTCTTCATTGTCCGTTTCCCCTTTTCTTTGTCTGGTTTAGTGGTTGATGACCCGGCTCAGGAAGTCGCGGGCGCGAGGCTGCTGCGGACGTTCGAAGAAGTCCGCCGGCTTCGCTTCCTCGACGATCCGTCCGCCGTCCATGAACACGACCCGGTCCGCCACTTCGCGGGCAAAGCCCATCTCATGGGTAACGACGACCATTGTCATGCCTTCCTTGGCAAGCAGCTTCATGACGCTGAGCACCTCTCCGATGACCTCCGGATCCAGCGCCGAGGTCGGCTCGTCGAACAGCATGATCTTGGGCTTCATGGCCAGGCCTCTGGCAATGGCAACCCGCTGCTGCTGGCCGCCCGACAGCTCGGACGGGTACGATTCCGCCTTGTCGGGAATTCCGACCTTTTCGAGATACATCTTGGCGGTCTTGCGCGCTTCTTCCTTGCTTACCCCTCCGGCATTCACCGGAGCGAGCGTAATATTGTCGATGACCTTGAGATGCGGATACAGGTTGAAATGCTGAAAAACCATGCCGATGCGGCGGCGGAGAGCGTTGATGTCCGTCCCCTTGTCATGCACGGCCGCGCCGTCCACCTCAAGCACGCCGTCCGAGATGTCCTCCAGCCGGTTGATGCAGCGCAGAAGCGTGCTTTTGCCCGATCCGGAAGGCCCGATGATGACGACGACCTCGCCTTCGGCGATATCGAGGCTGATGTCCTGAAGGACATGAAAATTCCCGAAGTGCTTGTTGACCTGCCGGAAAGAAATCATGGCATACCTCCGTTCCGATAAAGTGAAAGTAAGAGGCTGATCGTGCTGTTACGCTTTTTTCAATAAGAATATGTTAACTATCATAACTTATAATCTGCTCATTTTGAACTATATGCCGAAAATTTTCTCCTCCATGTCATAGCAAGCGGTTACAAAAAGAAATGAATTCTTACTCATGAAAGATATTTTCCCATGAATAAGAAAAGATTTTAGCCCTTTAGGCCCAGGTTCTTCCATTAAGCCTCTATACCCGGTTTCTTCAGCCTCATAAACAGCGCTGCCGCCGATTGCATCGCATAGACGGTCTCGACCGGCTGGCCGTTCTCCAGAATGACAAGCGCGGGCACGCTTCGGATTTGCCACTTCTCGCGCAGCTTCGGAGCGAAGTTGATATTGATTTTGCTCACCGGCACCGTGCCGCCGATGGAAGCGGCAGCTTCCAGCAGCCTCTCCGCCACCCGGCATGTTCCGCATAAGGGCGTCGAAAAGAAAAGAGCCTCCCTGCGGTGGATGCGCCCAAGCGCGAGGAAGGTGTTTTCGTTCATTTCCGTCAAAGCCATCCGTTCTTTCCTGCCTTCCTTTGGGACAGAAAGCCTAACCTTCCTGCTCGTAATTGATTATATGCTCCTGCTTCATTCGAATATAATCCGGGTCTTTCCGGGCTGAATCCCAGGCTTCCTTGAAAATAGCTGCGGAACGGGCCTTAACCTCGTCGATTTCCCGCGGCAATTCCTTTCCCGTCTCCGGGTCGTACTTGCGGCCGCTCCGATGATTGGCGTACCTTCTCGCTCTCGTATAGCCCATCTGCAGAAATTTGCGTGCCATGTCCATGCCGGGAAAGTCAGCTGTTTCCTTATAACCGCGAAACAGCTCCAGGATCTTTCGGGAGGACTCCTCCGCTGCATCCGGTGTTTTGAAACGCCAAAAAGGAAGAATCTCGCTCTTGTACGGCTCGATCATGAGCACGCCCTGCTCTCCCCTGCCGACCGTGTACAGTTCGGGCCGACTGCGGAAATCGATGGCTGCGAAATCCATTCCGTAGTCGAATTTCCTACCTTTCCTCACCGTCATCGGCGTTCCTCCTTGACGGCGCCCCGGAAGCCGAAACCGCCCGGCAAGAAGCCTGGATCGCTTCCTCCTCGCCATACAGCAGCACGAAGTCGCCGGCTTCGATCGGCGTCTCCCAACGGTCCTTGCGGATCTTGCGGCCGTCGCGCTTGATGGCCAGAGGGACGATCTCCTCGCCCTCGGGCAGCGCTTCCCTCAAGGTCAAGCCGAGCCATGGCGAATCCTCCGCGATCTGGATGCCCATGACGTCCTCCTGGTGCAGGTCGTCCGCCAGCTCCTCCACCGGAACCGGAGCTCCTTCCGTATGGGACGGAACCCGGTTCGCGATCCAGTGGGCGACTCGACGGTTGGCCGCAGGCACTCTCAGAAGAAGCCAGGCGCAGGCGAGCAGGGCAGCCACAGCCGCAAGCACGGACATATGGTCGTTCTCGGAGATCAGGCTGCTGATGACCGAGATAAGCACCGCCAAGGAGAAGGCGCCGAATAGAATGAGCGCCAGACCGATCCGGCGGCGGACAGGGTGGCGCAGGACGAGCTCCGATTCGGACGTCGTGAAGCCTGCCCCTGTCAGCATGGAAGCAGCCTGGAAGCTGGACTGGCTCGGCTCCATTCCGGTCATGACGAGCAGGATCGTGCTTAGACGGAGCACCATCAGGATAATCAGCAAGTAAAGCGCGATAAAGGCATAGCCCATGGATGTCGGCACCTTTCCTGTTCCCTTGTCCGGGAGCGGTTGTCGGATCGCCGGCAGCTTACGGTTCCCCCGGATCGGCCGCCCGCATCGTTCCCTTACCTTTCTTCTACCCGAGAAGGGTCCGTCTCATTCAACCTCTCTCAGGAACGCGACGCCAGACGTCTGTAGGCGATCAGGACCAGCCCGAGAAAAGCGATATACCCCACTGCCAGCGCGACGATGCGGGAAGGATGGGCGGCAAGGCTTTGGCCGGCGTACGCATAGACAAGCATGGCGGGCACCTTGCCAAGCGCCGAAGCCGCCGCATACAGCGCGAAAGGAATCCCCGCGACGGCGGCATAAGCGTTGACCGCATACTGCGGAATGACCGGAATCATCCTGGCGATCAGGATGGACAGGAAGGGATGGCGCTCCGTCATGCGCACGAAGCCGTCCAGCTGCCTGACCTTGCCCAGCCACTGGCGTCCCTTGTCCTGGAAGAAATAGCGCAGCGCGCCGAACATCAGCAGCGCCGCTGTCCATGCCCCGAACAGGCTGATAAGCCCTCCCGCGAGAGGACCGTACATATAGCCAAGCGCGCCGATCACGATTCCGTACGGAATAATCGGAAAGAAAGCGAAGCCTGCCGCCGCCAGGGCCATCAGCGCCGCCGGGGCGTTGCCAGCCTTCATCCAGGCGATAATCGGCTGATGATAGAAGTAGACGGCCGCCAGAACGGCGGCATATGCGGCTGCCGACAGCCATTTGAATTTGTTCATCCCGGCTCCCGCCTCCTTATGTTTTCATTCTACATACAGTCCGGTTGGAAACTCAAATTAGGGCTACACGGCGGGC
Organism: Paenibacillus sp. P22; assembly: GCF_000469945.2. NCBI lineage: Bacteria > Bacillati > Bacillota > Bacilli > Caryophanales > Paenibacillaceae > Paenibacillus > Paenibacillus sp. P22. The sequence goes on from NZ_CBRA020000039.1 coordinate 59,259, forward strand.
AATGCTTCTTCTGCCAGAACCAGATGGAGAGCCAATGCGGCCACTCCAACGACAATCACGATACAGGCGCCTACTTCGTCTATTCCGATACAGCCTGTTCGAGTGGAACATCAGTCTGCGCATGGGCCAGGCCCCCGTCATCCACTACGTGCCCGAGCTGTACGAGCAGATCAAGGAAGGCGTGTTCGATCCGACGGATAGCATCACCCACCGCCTGCCGCTCAGCGAGGCGGAGCATCAATACGATGTGTTCGACACCAAGAAGGAAGACTGCATCAAGGTCGCTTTGAAACCGTAACAGATGATCAAAACAAACAGGCTGCCGGTTATCTCCTGCAAGGTTGAAGGAGTTCTCCGGCAGCCTTTTTTTCCGGCGTCGATCTATCGATTGTTCAACTTTTTCTCCATGCACAGGCTGGATTCGCAGCCGGCGTATTCGCCGTATGCCGGAATGACCTCGTAGCCGAACTTGCTGTACAAGCCGACCGCTTCCGGCTGCGCCTCCCCGGTCTCCAGTCTCATGACGGCATGTCCGGCCTCGGCTGCCTTGCGCTCCAGATAGGCCAGCATGCGGGAAGCGATGCCCAGCTTGCGGCTGTCCCTCTCCACGAAGAAGCGCTTGATCTCCGCATACGGCTCTTCCAGAGGACGGAACGCCCCGCAGGCGACCGGACGGCTGCCGAGATAGGCGACTGCGAACGTCGTCTCATCCGCTTTGGGACTGTCAAAATCAAGCCCGAAAATCTCATCGGCGGGATAACGCTCCAGCAGCTCCTCGTCGAGCCTGCCGATCAGCTCATGCAGATCCCGGTCCCGCTTGCCGACGATTACGATCTCGAATTTCTCTTCACGGATGATTTCCGTTTTCTGATCAGGGGTCATAGGTTCCATTTCTCCTCACACTCTCCTTGTCCACTCTCTGTCTAATCCCAGTATAATCGCATGTCCGGAATTCGAATAGAAGCCTCTGCGAGGAGGAAAAGGGAAAGAACATTTCTCATAAGAAAAAGAAGGCGGACATATCCTCTTAGTCCAGTCTTATTTGGTCCAAAGGAGGTCCAGCATGCCTTATATTGAAACCCGGGACGGCACCGCCCTCTATGTCCATGTCTCCGGCCCCTCCGCAGGCGTTCCCTTGCTGCTGGTGCACGGATGGCCTCTGAACCATCGGATCTTCGATGCGCAGCTGGCGCGGCTGCCCGCTCTCGGCTATCGATGCATCGCTCCGGATTTGAGAGGCTTCGGCCGTTCGGACGCCGCATGGAACGGTTATTCCCATGACGAGACCGCTGACGATTTGGAAGATATCAGACAGTCGCTCCGCCTTGAACGATTTGTGCTGGCCGGCTTCTCCACCGGAGGAGGAGCCTCGATCCGGTATGCGGTCCGCCACGGCAAGCAGAAGCTGGCCGGACTCGCCCTTGTCTCCGCCGCCGTCTCCCTTGCCAGGAGCGCCGAGTGGCCCCATGGCTTGAATGCGGCTCAAACGAAGGATCTGATCGACAAAGCCAAGGCCGACCGTCCGGCTATGGTGACCGGGTATGCCAAACAAATGTTTTACCGCTACCACAGCCCCGAATTCATGAGCTGGTTCGCCTCGCTCGGGCTGGAAGCCTCGCTGGCCGGAACCGTCTCGGGGGCCGAGGCGGCGCTGGCCGAGGATTTGAGCGGAGAGCTGAACAGGCTCGCAGGGCTGCCTTCCGCCGTCTTTTACGGCGTTCACGACCGCATTGTCCCGCGAGCCGCCTCCGAACAGCTCGCGGCCGCTCTGCCCGGAGCGGCCGCCTATCGGTTCGAGAAGAGCGGGCACGGCCTGCTGTTCGACGAGGCGGAGCTGTTCCAGCGCAGGCTGGAGGATTTCCTGGCGGCAGTCCGGCCGCAAGCATGAGAAGCTTGGAAGACGATGAAAGGCTGGAGCGAGAAGATGGTGAGAAGCTGGTGCGAGATGCTGGAGTGTGAAGCTGGGGCGTGAAGCTGGGGCGTGAAGCTGGAGCGTGAAGCTGGAGCGTGAAGCTGGAGCGTGAAGCTGGAGCGTGAAGCTGGAGCGTGAAGCTGGAGCGTGAAGCTGGGGCGTGAAGCTGGGGCGTGAAGGCTGAAGGACCGGGTAAGAGAGGTTTCGCTCGGCCATACAAGGAAAAGGCAGCCGGAAGTTCCGGCTGCCTTTTTGTCTATTGGGACCTAAGCGCTCGCATCCCGCAGCTCAGCGGAGTACGGCTGCCGGCGGCTCGCTCCAGACCAAGCCGGTCTGCTGCTGGCTCCACTGCCAGAGCCGCGCGGCCATTTCTTCATCCAAAGCCTTGCGGGAAGGCTCGGCCGGCTTGCTTTTGATATAATACAGGCTTCCTTCCTCTCCTCCCTCTTCCGACAGTGCCAGGTAGATGGCCGTAGAAGCGCCTGCCTCAGCCGTCTGGAAGAACGGGTTCAGCAGCTTGTAGACAGCCTTGCCGAAGCCGGTGTCGCGGCTGACGCCAAGACTGGTCGAAACGGCCCCCGGATGAAGGGCATGCACGCGAATCCCTCGATCGCTGCAGCGCTTCCTCAGCTCCAGCGCGAACAGCAGGTTTGCGAGCTTGGACTGGGCATACCCCTTGACGACATTGAACCCTTTTGTAAGATGCGGGTCGGGAAAATGAATGCTGCCCGCCTTATGGGCGCCGGAGGAGACGATTACGATCCTTGAGCTCCCCGCTGCAAGGAGCGGTTCCATCAATCCGTGGACGAGCGCGAAATGACCCAGATGGTTCACGCCGATCATCCGCTCGAAGCCGTCCTCCGTCGTCTCCCGCTTCACGGTGACAACCCCGGCATTGTTCACGAGCACGTCAAGCCGGGAGTAGCGGGCACGGAAATCTTCGGTGAACCGGTTAATGCTGTCGAGAGAACCGAGATCGGCTGTCATCAGCATGATATCGCCCGATCCGCTGCGCCGGATGGCTTCCTCCCTCGCCTCCGCTCCGCGCCGAGCGTCGCGGCAAAGCATGACGACCTTTGCTCCCGATCGGGCAAGCTCGACGGTCGTAGCCAGACCCATGCCGGAATTCGCTCCGGTAACGAGCATCAACGGCTGCTGCATGGCTGCGCCTCCTCTCCAGAATAGCCTGAATCCGGTCAAGCCTGCACGATACGGATCTGTCTCCGCTCGCCGCCGGCTTCAAATCCCGGCCTCTGCGTTCAAACTATGTCCTATTACCCAAGAAGGAGAATAAGCAAGCTTCAATATCCGGGAGGCAGGCTTGCTGTCCGAAGGCAAGCTTGCTGTCCGAAGACAGGCTCACTATCCGGTGGCAAGCCTTCATTCCGAATTAAGCTCCAATGGCCGGCTGTCAGCCGCCGCCCTTCCGATACTCGTAGTTCTCCTTGCACAGCTGCAGCAGCGCATGCTTCAATCCGCGCTTGGGCTGCGTAATGAGAAGCGGGCGGGCCCGGCCTTCTCCGGGCATGCGGAGCGCCCTGCGAACCGCTCCCGGATCGGACACGGCATTGACGATGAGCTCGTCCGGCTTGGTGTTGTGCCGATAACGATGGATCAGGAAACGGTCGCAGGCCGCCTCGCCGTACCCGCGCTCCAGCTCGTGCAGCTGCAGGTCTCGGAGCATGCCTTCCTGAACCTTGGCGATCATGACGCCTTCCTCGCCGAAGTACAGAACCTCCTGGTTCACATTCGTCTCGCGGTCGACGATCTGCTTGTCCGGCGTTTTCTCAAGGTTGCGGATATGGCCCAGCATATTCTGGGCTTTCTCGAATTTCAGCTGCTCGGCATATTCGCCCATTTGACGGTACATCTGCGCGATCAGCGCCTCCTTGCTGCCGCTGAACAGCAGCTCGGATACCTGCTTGACCTTCTCGCCGTACTCCTCTTCGCTGATATGCCCTTCGCAGATTCCGCTGCATTTGCCGATGTGGTAGAGCAGGCAGGCCCGCTTGGGCAGCTTGGTGCAGGAACGCAGCTTGTAGTGGTCGGCGACGAACTCCAGCAGCTCGTTGCGGAAGCGGGCGCTCGCGAACGGCCCGAAGCGCTTCGGCTCCAATCCCGCATTCGTCGCGCTGTTCTTGCCCGCAGCCGAGGCTGTTGAAGCTGAAGAGTTCCACCCGCTTCTTGATGCGCCGGGAGCGTTAGGCTCGTTCGAGGCGTTCAAGGCGCTCGGAGCATTCGATTCTTTGGACTGGAAGGGCCGGCATGATTGATCAGCCGCCTCCGCGGAAGAAGCGGTCGCGTTCCCCTGCTCGCGGCGGTCGCGATAGTAAACGTCCAGCCTTGGAATTCTTTCGGCGGTCAGCATCAGGTAGGCGTAGCCGCTGTTGTCCTTTTTCAGCGCTCGATTGTAGGGCGGCTTATGGATTTTGATCAGATTGTTTTCCAGCAGCAGGCTCTCGGTTTCGTTGTTGACGAGCAGCACTTCGATGGAATCGATGAGGCCGACAAGCTCTCTCAGCCGCTTGCGTTTATGATTGGTATGAAAATAGGAACGCAGACGGCTCCTCAGCTTCTTGGACTTGCCGACATACAGCAGACGGCCCGATGCGTCGCGCATCAGGTAGCAGCCGGGCGTGTCGGGATAATCCCCGGCCTTGAACTGGAACGGCATCGCCTGTCCTCCTCCGTTGTTCGGCGGCTCCAAACATTTGTTCTAGAGCCTCATTTTAACGCCGGTATACGGAAAAAGGAAGATGATGAGCCATTCCGTCAATAAAATGTAAAAAAGTGGATTCATGCGGGCCGATGTGATACGCTGTCACCGACAACGGACATAAGGAGAAAGGAGGGTTTCCATGATTCGAAACAATCCCAGCGCCATCATAGAAAGAGACGTGGGCGCTTCGTACGAACTGGTCTGGTGCCTCTACGGTATCGTCCGGATTTGCGCAGCTCTTTGCGGCGGTCGCAGCAAACGGTTGGAGAGCTGGAAAGTCTCGCTTGGCGAAAGACTGGATCGCGCTGGGCGGCTCGACCGGAAGAACCGCCGCGTGTAGACACTGAACCCGTCCAACGTCCACTGGCCGATATCCGAATCGTCATGACAAAGATCGGCCACCCGTCCGAAACGGGATCGGCAACTGTTACGCTGATTAGCGTTTCCGGAATTTCACGGTCAGGTCCGGTGAATGGGCCACGACAACATGCACACTCAGATTGTCGGACAACCCGCTCCATTTCTGGACATCCTAAACGCTGGCTTACAATTAAACTCAAGGAATAAGACGAAAGTTTCGTCTTACTCGTTCCTATCTCCCCTAAACTCAAGGAATAAGACGAAAAATTCGTCTTACTCGTTCCTATTTCCCCTAAACTCATGGAAAAAGACGAAAAATTAGTCTTACTCGTTCCTATTTTTCCTAAACTCATAGAATAAGACGAAAAATTCGTCTAACTCGTTCCTATTTCCCCTAAACTCATAGAATAAGACGAAAAAATTCGTCTAAATCGTTCCTATTCCCCCTAAACTCAAGGAATAAGACGAAAAATTCGTCTTACTCGTTCCCATATCCCCTAAACTCAAGGAATAAGACGAAAAATTCGTCTTACTCGTTCCTATTTCCCCTAAACTCATGGAATAAGACGAAAAATTCGTCTTACTCGTTCCTATTTTTCCTAAACTCAAGGAATAAGACGAAAAATTCGTCTTACTCGTTCCTATTTCCCCTAAACTCATGGAATAAGACGAAAAATTCGTCTTACTCGTTCCTATTTTTCCCTAAACTCATAGAATAAGACGAAAAATTCGTCTTA
>NZ_CBRA020000040.1:0-3256 GCF_000469945.2 Paenibacillus sp. P22
TCCCAAGCAACAAGTAACTTAATACCCCTTTATAAATGTGTTGTCCGTAGACAGTATATTGCTCGTCAATCTTTACAGAGTACCTTGTTTGGTCAGAGTTTCCCAGTTCTTTAGTTTTTATTGATAGCTTATCGCCTGTATTTGCGATACACCTGACTTTCATATAATCACCTCGTTATTTAATCTTAAAATCATCTATTTCACCAGTTTTCGTATTATACGTATAGTGTACCTCAACACCATTGACATTTTGTGCTTTTTTAACCCATCCCTCATCTGCAGGCCATCTTGGGTCTGTGTTTTTCCCTTCCAAAGTTTTTCCTGCGGCAGGATTTGACATGGATTCTTCCACTGCGAGTTGTTCTTTTAGATTAGTTGGTTGATGTCCTCCTTTTGACTGTCCCCTTCCTGCTACTGTAGGAGTCTTAACTTCTCCCACACCCTTAGAATTATTACCTTTTCCAAAAATTTTTGCTGGAATGTTCTTTATACTCTTAAAAATTTTCCCAAATAAAGCACTAGCTTTCGCGTCTAGATCTAGACCTCTACCGCTACCTGCGCCAGCACCGCCGCCGCCCCCGCCTCCTGATCCTTTTTCGTGCTCGTGTCCCGTTGGGTCAACGTATTTTAGTGGATTATTAATTACATAAGTATAGAGATTTAAACTCAGAGGATTATCAATCTGCCCTTCATACGTATCCTCACTTATGAACCGTCCCATACTCGGATCATACCAACGGGCCCTTAAATATTGCAGCTCCGTTGTTGAATCCCAGTATTCTCCTGAGTATCGAAATGGATTGGCAACTTGCTCAGACACCGTCAATGGATTGCCCCACATATCATAGCTGTAACGATTTACTAGCGCACCTGTGTTGTTTCTTAGTTCTGTTACATCGCCGTGGCCGTTATAGTAATAATAATGCTTGGTCGTTCCGCTTAATCGGGCAATAAGTTGTTTTCCACGAATGTACTGAGCAACCGGTGAGAGGGTCGATCCGCTAACCGTCGCTTCCGCCATAATTTGATCGCCGTCATAATAATACCGACGAGTCGATCCGTTCTCGGTTCGCTCAACCATCAGACCATCGCCATTGTACTTGTAGGCAACGGGAGACTTTCCAACTACCGACGCCCCGGTCAGTTGATTCCATCCGTCGTAATTGTAACTGGCTTCCTGAAGTTTGGGCGCCTGATCGCTCACAAGCGTTTGGCGGTTTCCACGCGAATCGTAGACATAAAGCTCATTGAACTCCGTAGACGTTTCAATCCGATTGAGCGAATCATATCCATATTGGACAGATTTAGATTGACCAGCCACCAGATCTGTTTTAGAAAGTTGATTTCCATCAGGACTCCATGTATAGGAATGACGATTTATAACCGTAGACGCCCCTTGCAGCTGCGTCAAATCGCTTAAATCGTACCCATTGTAATTCATCGTGCTGGATGTTCCATTTTCCAACTTGATGTCTTTTAACAATCCATTTGAATGATAGCTATATTCAGCCATTGCGGTTGTTTCGGTTTGCCCGACTTTTTTAAGCCGGTTGAGTTCGTCGTAACCGTAATAAAGCTTCAGACCAAATGGATCTGTCATTGTGCTTCGGAGCCCGTGTTTGTTATACGTAAACTGTATTTGTTTGCCGTCTGGATACGTAATCTTCTCTAGCTCACCGACTCCAGGTGTAAAGTAATATCCAGTGGTTCCCGTTCCATCTGTCATGCTGGTTCTTCTACCGGCGTTGTCGTACTGATAGCCGACCGAGCTTCCACCAGCTGTTTTACGTGTTAGCCAATTCCGGTTGTTATACTCATAAGTTGTTGTCTGATAGCCTTTATCGATCAGTTTCGTCACATTTCCGGCTTTATCATAAAGATATTTCTTTGATTTTCCGCTTCCATCGGTATGCTGCATCCGACGGCCTAGTTCATCATACTGGCTCGTTTCTATCGTGCCATCTGGATGAGTTAATTTTTTTCAAAGCTCCTGCCAGAGAGTAGCCGTAGGAGGTTTCTTTCCCCATTGGGTTGTTTTACTTCTATAAGTCGGTTTAAGGCATCATAAGAATTGATCTTGCTAAACGTAGAGTTCTGTTCTTCAACGGCATTTCCAGCAAAGTCGTATTTCCAATATCCGGTTTGCTCAAATCCTTTTCCTTTGTTTTTATCAATCTCAGTTTTAATTTTCTGTCCTAAGATGCGCTGCCATCCGGGTATCCACGCTCCGAAAAGCCGCTAGAGACGACCGTCATCGTCCTAGCGGCTTTTTACGTTCAATACGACTGCCCTTTCCCGTGCACTTTCACTGTCGTACTAGATAAAAATTCCTGTTAATATAAAATATACAAGGAGGAATTCCATTGAACCCATCCGCTTTTAAGACTTTTGGCTGGCTGAATGAAAGCAGCATACGATTCGAATCGGACCGGATCATCCTGCATGCCCCGGAAAAAACCGACTTCTTTTGTCCCCATGGTACGGAATCCGAAGAAGGGACGCTGCCCGAGAGCCTTCTCAACGCGCCCTTCTACTACACCGAGGCTTCCGGAGATTTCGTTATGCGCGTCAAGGTCGAGCATGCGTTCACGAGCATGTACGATTCGGCCTCGATCATGGTCATGAAGGATTTAGACGTCTGGGCGAAAGCCTGCTTCGAGCTGACGGATTTCGGAACGCATGCCGTCGTCAGCGTCGTCACGAACTCGGTGTCGGACGATGCGAATGGCTGCGACATCGAGGGGAACTCCGTCTGGCTGCAGGTTGCCCGCACCGGCCCTTCCTTCGCTTTTCATTATTCGCTCGACGGCATCCATTTCTTCATGATGCGGTATTTCACCCTGCCCGTGGAAGAGACGGTGAAGGTCGGACTGCTGCCTCAATGCCCGACCGGATCCGGCGGCGATCGGATCTATTCCGGCTTCGTCCTCGAGAAGAAAACGCTGAAGAACATCCGGTCAGGGAAATGACGCCGGCACGATAAAAAGCGGAATGCAATGACCGCATCCCCCGTGAGAAGGGGATACGGTCATTTTTCGCGTTGCCGGCGGTATGCTTTAACGGCACAACCCGTTCCGTCCTGTTCGGCGGCCTCGCCGCAGCCGTCCTGGCCGCCTCTCACACGCTCACGGATGCTCCTCGGCTTCCGCCAGCACCTCCAGCCAGCGCTGTGCCGTCGCCTCCCAGGTGTAGCGCTGCTCCACCCGCTCGCGGCCGGCGCTCTGCTGGCTCGACGCCTGATCCAGCTCGGCAGCGG
>NZ_CBRA020000041.1:0-15150 GCF_000469945.2 Paenibacillus sp. P22
GCCCGTTCCGCCCGGCTCCAGCGGACGAAGCGCGAGCTGCTGCCCGCGGGCTTCCGCCGCTTGCTCCGCCGTGATGCCGCCGGCGTCCAGCATCGCTTTCAGAATCAGGCGCTGCCTGCGGACGGCGTTGTCCATGTCCATATAAGGCGAGTAGTATTTCGGGCCCTTGGGGACGCCGGCGAGCATCGCGCTTTCGGCCAGCGTCAGCTCCGCGGCGCTTTTGCCGAAGTACATCCTCGCCGCCTTGCCGATTCCATAGGCGCCGTGACCGTAATAGATCTGGTTCAAGTACATGCCGAGAATCTCGTCCTTGGAATAGTTCATCTCCAGCTGGGCGGTGTACATCGCTTCCTTGAGCTTGCGCTTCCAGGTCCGCTCATGCGTCAGATAGAGGTTGCGGGCCAGCTGCTGCGTGATGGTGCTGGCGCCTTGGCGCGCCCGGCCGCTCTCCAGGTTCACGGCGGCCGCACGCGCCATGCCCTTCACGTCGAAGCCGCCATGCTTGTAGAAGCGATGGTCCTCGATCGCGAGCGTCGCCTGGACGAGATAGGGGGATATCCGCTGCAGCGGGACGGATTCGCGGCTTTGGCCGGCGCGGAACGAATCCATCAGCTGGCCGGAGGCGTCGTAGATCTCGGTCAGCCGGACAGCCGAGGAGGCGGGCAGCGATTGAAGGCGCAGCGACAGCAGCAGGATGCTGAGCGCAAGCAGTCCCACGGACATCGCGGTGCCGGCCAGCAGCCCGAGCAGCCGGAGCGGCCGTCCGGCCGCCAGGGCGGAGAGGCCGGGGAGGACGGAATTGCCGCGGCCGCGGGAGAGCCTTCGTCTGGGACGGAGGGGATTGCTCATAGAGGATGTGTTCCTTTCCCGGATTCGACATCTTTTTCCATAGTATGGATAATCCGGCGGACCTCTATTCAAAGGGCGGAAAAGCGCGAAAAATCACGGGGAAACGTTTGTATTGAAGGGGGGATTTGACTATAATACAGGTTGAACCGTCGACCTTAAGGAGGCAGATCCGACAAAAGCTTCTTTTGCCGTATCGCCTTTGAACGGGAGAAATGGATGCGCAAGAGCCTTCGCCGGCATCCCTGCGCTTCGAGTTCTCGCCCTAGAGGATATTGCCTTCAGCACATATAATCTCGTTGCTCCATCGCATACGTGCGCCATCCCATCGCTGGCGAGGCCGTATTGCTTGAGCCGGCTTGCCGGGGCGGTCAGCATCCGATGGACGGTCCTTCCGTCCCCAACCTGAAGAAGAAAGAAGGGACTCTTACCATGGAATTGTGGTATACCGAGAAACAAACCGAAACCTACGGCATTACGGCCAAAATCAAAGAAACCTACGTCAACGAGCAGACGGACTTCCAGCAGCTCGCCATGATCGAGACCGATGAATTCGGCACGATGCTCGTCCTCGACGGCATGGTCATGACGACGGACAAGGACGAGTTCGTCTACCATGAGATGGTCGCTCACCCGGCCCTCAACACGCATCCGAATCCGGAGCAGGTGCTCGTGGTCGGCGGCGGCGACGGCGGCGTCGTGCGCGAGATCCTCAAGCATGAGAAGGTCAAGCGGGTCGTGCTTGTCGACATCGACGGCAAGGTCATTGAATACTCCAAGAAATATTTGCCGAACATCGCATCCGGACTGGACGACGCCCGCGTCGAGGTCCATGTGAACGACGGCTTCATGCATATCCACGACCATAAGAACGAGTACGACGTCATCATGGTCGACTCCACCGAGCCGGTCGGCCCTGCGGCCAACCTGTTCACGCGCGGCTTCTACCAAGGCATCTACGAGGCGCTGAAGGACGACGGCCTGTTCGTCGCCCAGACGGACAACCCGTGGTTCAAGGCCGACCTCATCCAGAGCGTCAACCGAGACGTGAAGGAAGTATTCCCGGTCGTGCGCGTGTTCTGGGCCAACGTTCCGACCTATCCGAGCGGCCTGTGGACCTTCACGATGGGCTCCAAGAAGCATGATCCGCTCGCCGTGGACGAGACCGCCATTCCGGAGCGCGAGACGAAGTACTACACGCCGCGCCTGCACAAGGCTGCGTTCGTGCTGCCGAAGTTCGTCGAGGATCTGGTGAAATAATGAAAATCGACCAAAAATACTCCGGCAACGTCTTCATCCTCAGCTCCGAGAATTATGAAGCCTCCCGCGCCGTCATCTACGGCATGCCGATGGACTTCACCGTGAGCTTCCGCCCAGGCTCCCGCTTCGGCCCCGCCCGCATCCGCGAGGTGTCGATCGGCCTGGAGGAATACAGCCCGTACCTGGACCGCAGCCTCGAAGAGATCGAATACTTCGACGCCGGCGACCTGCTGCTTCCGTTCGGCAACGCTGCCCGCTCGCTCGACATCATCGGCGAGTTCGTGGCCGGCATTCTGGCCGACGGCAAGATGCCGGTCGGCCTCGGCGGCGAGCATCTCGTCAGCTGGCCGATCTTCCAGGAGGTCTACAAGAAATATCCGGACCTCGCAATCATCCATTTCGACGCTCACGCCGATCTGCGCGAGTCGTACGAAGGCGAGCCGCTGTCCCACTCCACGCCGCTGCGCAAGGCGGCCGGCCTGATGGGCGGCAAGAACATCTATCAATTCGGCATCCGCTCCGGCTCCCGCGAGGAGTGGCAGTATGCCCGCGAGAACATCAACTTCCATCCGTTCGAGGTGCTCGAGCCGCTGAAGAAGGCGCTGCCCGAGCTGGCTGGCCGTCCGGTCTACCTGACGATCGACATCGACGTCCTGGATCCTTCCGCCGCGCCGGGCACCGGCACTGCGGAAGCAGGCGGCATCACGAGCAAGGAGCTGCTGGAGGCGGTGCATGCCATCGCGAAGTCCGGCGTCAACGTCGTCGGCTGCGACCTGGTTGAGGTAGCCCCGGCTTACGATCCGACGGAGCAGACGCAGATCGTCGCTTCCAAGGTGATCCGCGAGATGCTGCTCGGCTTCATCAAGTAAAGAGATCAAGCCGGTCGGCCCGCAAGGGCCGGCCGTTTTTCATTCCGGCAGTGCAGCAGCTCTCCCTTTAGAAACCGGAAGTCCTTGTCCGGGATATGCCGCTGATAAGAGGAGGCCGAAATTTTTCGTCCGCCGTGCTTGGACCTCTAGTTCTTTGGCGATACTGGCTGATAGAATACAAGGAGGTGCAACACAATGGGATTGCTGCCGATACATGAACATCTGGCCGAGCTGTGGACCATTCGCGAACGCCGTGCCTTGACGGACGAAGAACAGGCGGACTTCGAGCACTGCCTGGCGGTCAACGCTTCCCACTGCAGGCGGCTGGCGAATTTGTACAATATGTCGCTGATCGCATCGATGACAGGCGACACGGAGTGGCATCACGAGATTTGCAGCAAAATCGAGAAGCTCGACGGGACGCCGCCCGCCTTCCGGGGCAATTCCTGACCGGGACGGGCTCGGCGGCTCGCATCGGGGCTCTATCTCTGAAATCCGGCAGGTGACGGCTGCGGCATCGGGCCGCAGGCCCCCGCCGGATTTCTTCGTTGAGGTGATACGGACTTGGACGAGGACAAGGACAAGGTCCGCTCGTTTCCTCCGATGATAGGCGAAGGAGCGAGAGTGCTGGTCCTTGGCAGCATGCCGGGGGCAAAGTCGCTTCAGGAGCAGCGCTATTATGCGAACGAGCGCAATTATTTATGGAGATTGCTGTACGGGCTGCGCGGGCTGGAACCGGACGAGGCTTACGGGGACAGGCTTGCTTACGCGGCCGGCCAGGGGATAGGCCTATGGGACATGATTGAACATTGCCATAGGGAAGGCAGCCTGGACATGAACATAAGGAATGCGGTTCCGAACGATCTGCCCGGCCTCGCCGCCAGCTATCCGTCTCTCCAGGCGCTCGCCTTCAACGGGAGCAAGTCCTACGAGATTTACCGCAAGCATTTTGCCGGACATCCCGGTCTTGCGCATCTGGACTTGCTGCGCCTGCCATCGAGCAGCCCGATTCCTACCCCGGCCATGCGCACGCTGGAGGACCGGCTTGAGAAGTGGCGCATGCTGCTGCCTTATTTGAAGGAATGACCGCTGCCTCGGCGCTTGGCATCGGAGCGGCCGGCTTCCGTACCCCGCATCAGGCGGAGAAACATCCCATGCCAGCTGTCCGGGGGCATGGGATTTCCTGTTTATCGCGCCGTTGCGGCCGTTCCAGCCGTTGAAATCAAGGGATGAACTGTTTATAGTAGGGAAGATAACATCGGAGAGCCGCGCCGGGCAATTCTCTGCAAGAGACCTTCCCGGTGCAGACGAGCATTCGGGGGTGAGCCTGCGGCATGAACGAACATGAAACAAGCCGGTCGGCGTCGGAAGCCGCCGGCCCGCCCATTGCGGAAGGAACCGCCGACGGCGGGACAGCTGCCCGCACAGCCGGCGTGGACGAAGGCCGCTCCGCCGTCCTCATTGCCATCCGCAGCAGCCAGGACGGGGAAGCGGCTCCGCCCGTCACGCATAGAGGCGAATTTTTCGCTAAAGGAAAAAGCCGATACATCCGCTACGAGGAGATGGACGAGCTGCATGGCGCCGTGAGGACGTTGATCCGGTGGAGCGGGGACGAGATCCGTCTTACGCGCCGCGGCGGAGTGCAATCGGAGCAGACGTTCGCAGCCGGCTCGAAGCGCCAGGGCAGCTATGCATCCGGCCATCTGGCTTTTCGGATGACGGTCGAGACGGAGGCGCTGTCCGCCGAGGGCGAGGCAGGCGGCCTGCTGCCGCTGACGCTGGCTTGGACCTACCGGCTGCGGATCGAGGATCAGTTAAGCGGCCGCTTTCAATTGCGGCTTCATATACAGGAGGATACCCATTCATGAGTCAGAACGTGCTTGAACAAGTTTATGCCGCCATCAGCGGCGCCATCGCCGATGCAGCCGTAGCCGCCGGGCTTGCCGCCCGCGAAGAGCTGCCTGTATTCGTGCTGGAGGTGCCGCGCGACAAAGCCCACGGCGACCTGGCGACCAACGCCGCCATGCAGCTGACCAAGATCGCCCGCAAAAACCCGCGCCAGATCGCCGAGGCGATCCTGGCTCATCTCGACAAGGAGAAAGCGTCCATCCTGTCGGCGGATATCGCGGGACCAGGCTTCATCAACTTCCGCCTGGACCGCTCGTACCTGTATCCGGTCGTCGGCCAGGTGCATGAGGCCGGCGACGCGTACGGCCGAGGCGAGAGCACGGGCAAGCGCGTGGAGATGGAGTTCGTCAGCGCCAATCCGACCGGCAGCCTGCACCTGGGCCATGCCCGCGGCGCGGCCGTCGGCGACGCCCTGTGCAACGTGCTTGATTTCGCGGGCAACGAAGTGACCCGTGAATACTACATCAATGACGCGGGCGCCCAGGTGAACAACCTGGCCAAGTCGATCGAAGCCCGCTACCGCCAGCAGCTCGGACAGCAAGCCGAGCTGCCGGAGGACGGCTATCACGGCGAGGACATCGTCGGCTTCGCCAAGCAGCTCGTCGAGGAAAAGGGCGATTCCCTGCTCTCGATGGACGACACGGAACGTTTCGCGTTCCTCAAGGCCTACGGACTGGAGCGCGAGCTGGGCAAGATCAAGCGCGATCTTGAACGGTTCCGCGTCGGCTTCGATCTCTGGTACAGCGAGACTTCCCTGTATGAGAACGGGCTCGTCACCGACGCCTGGATCTTCTTCGCGAGAAGGGAGAGGTCTACGAGGAAGAAGGCGCGACCTGGCTGAATACGACGGCATACGGAGACGACAAAAACCGCGTTCTCATCAAGAACGACGGGTCGTACACCTACCTGACGCCGGATATCGCCTATCATCGAGACAAATACGCGCGCGGCTACGATACGATGATCAATATTTGGGGCGCCGATCACCACGGCTACATTCCCCGCATGAAGGCGGCCATGGAAGCTCTCGGCAACGATCCGGACAAGCTGGTCGTGCTCATCGCCCAGATGGTCAGCCTGTTCCAGAACGGCGAGAAGGTCAAAATGTCCAAGCGTACGGGCAAAGCCGTCACGATGGAGGACCTGATGGACGAGGTCGGCGTGGATGCCATCCGCTACTTCTTCACGATGCGCAGCATGGACTCGCATCTGGACTTCGACATGGACCTGGCCGTATCGACCTCCAACGAGAATCCCGTCTATTACGTGCAGTACGCCCATGCCAGAATCTGCAGCATCCTCCGCCAAGCCGCAGAGCAGGGAATCAACCCGCTGCCGCTGGCGGAGGTGGACCTGTCCAAGCTGGCGTCCGAGCATGAGTACGACCTGCTTCTGAAAATGGCTGAATTCCCGCAGGAAATCAAGCTGGCCGCGGATCAGTATGCTCCGCACCGGCTCGTCCGCTATGTCTACGAGCTGGCTTCCCAGCTGCACAGCTACTACCGCGCCGAGCGCGTCATCACGGACGACCTGGCCCAGGCGCATGCCCGCCTGGCTCTGCTTGGAGCCGTCCGGACCGTCATCGCGAACGTCCTGCGCCTGATCGGCGTCTCCGCTCCGGAGCGCATGTAGGCCGGCATCATCCCGAGCGCTCGAAAAAGCCGCAGAATCGATTACGATTCTGCGGCTTTCATCATTTTGGGCACATCGAGCTCGCCGGGAGTTTTGGCATTTTTGGCTCCCCTCAGCGGGATCATGGATTTCCGGAGGATGGACTTGATATCCGCAGGAGTCAATTCGGGATAGCGGGCGAGCAGCAGCGCAACCGCTCCGCTCACATGGGACGTAGCCATGGAGGTGCCGCTCATTTCGTTGTATTTGCCTTTGATCCAGGCCGAATGAATCCGGTCTCCGGGCGCATAGATATCAATGTACGGCCCCCGGTTGCTGAAAGCGGCGATGCGCCTGAGCCGGTTGGTGGCGCCGACGGAGATCGTCTGCGGGTAACGGGCCGGATAATCCACCGAGCGGCGCTTGCCGTCGTTGCCGGATGAAGCGACGATGACGACGCCCGCATTCGTCGCATTGGCGCAGGCTGCCAGCAGCGACTTGCTGCGCGATCTCATCCCGAAGCTCATATTGATGATGTGCATGCCGCTGCGCACGCACCATTCGATGCCGAGGATGATGTCCGAGACATAGGCGCTTCCGTTGTAGTCGAATGCCTTGACCGGGTACACCATCGATCGGGGAGCGACTCCGATCATGCCGCTCGGCTGGTTGGCCGCGGCGATCGTGCCGGCGATATGGGTCCCATGGCCGTTGTCGTCATGGGGCAGCTGGGTGCGGTCGATCAGGTTGATGCCTTTGCCTATGGAAGACTTGAGGTCGGGATGGCTGTGGTCGATGCCGGTATCGATGACGCCGATCTTGATCCGGTGTCCGGTCGTGCGGTTCCAGGCCAGCGGGGCTCTGATCTGCTGTACGCCCCAGGGAAGTCCCTTCTCGGCTGGAACCCGCTGCGCAGCGGGAGCGGCCTCTACCCGCACGAGGCGGTCTTCTTCCATCCATACCCCGGAGGCAGACGGGGTTTGCCCGCAGCTGCGGGCGCGGTGAACGTGACGGCCCGAATCAGCGGAATGGGATGCAGGCGGAGGCTGCCAGCGGGAGCAGAAGCCCTCCACTCGTCCAGGAAGGCTCTATAGTCCCGTTCATGCCGGAAGCGAATCAGGTAATTCAGACATTTGGTGCCGGTGGAGGAAAGGGTGTCGCGAAGCCAACGGAGCAAATTATCCAAGACGATGTCCCTCCTGACGGACAATGCTTGGATAGTGTATGATTCCGCGACGCGAACCGCATGAGCCACCTGCCCGTTTCAGCCAATATTTAGGCTCCGCATCCGTGTCAATCGCCCGCCGGCGCTCATACTATACCATCAAGAGTCGCAGGGCTCTTAAGAACCGGACAGAAGCTTCTGGCCTAGTTCGGGAGGATACAGTCGGGAGCGAAGGGGCAGCCCTTCGTTCTTCCCTGTTCAAGCGGTTATCCCGGTGCGCCGGACAAGCCTCCGGTCCCGATCGGAACCCCGGATGGAAGGGCAAGCCGCTCGCATATTGTCTTCAAGCTGAATGAATCGTCGCCGTTCGGCGGACTTGGCCGGCTTTTCCGATATCCCGCCGGGAGACGGACCGCTGCAATAGCAGCCCTCTGCCCTCTCGCGGCCGTCTTGATTTTTTAATTGAAATAGGTTTTACTATAGGTTGACTGTGGACAAGACTGTACCATGACCTTAGCATGAAGGGCGAGCTTGTATCGGCTGGCCATTTTGATTATCCGAGAGGATGTGTCTGGATTACATGAGCACGAACCTATCTCAAAAATTCGATGCGGAGCGTCTGCGCGAAATGCCGATGGTCGACCTGGCCTTCGAGGTGCTGAAATCGGCGAACACGCCTTTTTACTACCGCGATCTGATGAAAGAAATCGCCAAGTACCGCGGGCTGACGGACGCCGAAGTCAACGACGTCATCGCCCAGGTCTATACCGAGATCAATATTGACGGACGGTTTGCCTGCGTAGGCAGCAACACTTGGGGCCTGAAGCGCTGGTATCCGGTCGAGAAGAACGAGGATCCGATCACCAACGCCAAGCGTCCGCGGATCATCAACGACGACGACGACCTCGACGACGAGGAAGTGTTCGAAGGAGAAGAGGACGACACCTATACGGAGAGCGAAGAGGACTTCGACGTATTCGACGAAGACCGCGAGTTCGAAGAGAGCGAAGAAGAAGAGAGCGCCGTCGACGAAGAGATCGACGATGAAGACGGCGGCGACGAGGCGGAAGGCGAAGAGTCCGAGGATGACGATGAAGACTTCGACGACGACTCCGACGCGGACGAAGAAGAGAAATAAGGCAGCGGGAAGCCGGAAGGATGGGGGGGAATCCCACATCGTTCCGGCTTTTGCCGTTCTTGACAGAGGCCAAGCGGTGAAGTAAACTATTGCATGGGCTTTTGGAGCGGTTAGTGGTATTTTATCGGCTCAAAGGCAGTGAGCGCACGCCATCCCGCGGGGGTGGACGGCGGCATTGCCTCCATATCGGATGTCGTTATTCAGGAGTGCGCCCCCTTAATACGGGTGTCACTTTTTTTTGTTTTTATAAGGCAGGAATGCCATGAAGCAAGGCGTGCCTGGGCAATCTAATCAGACCAATGGAGCATGGAGGGTACACACAGTGACGAAATATATTTTTGTGACAGGCGGCGTGGTTTCATCCCTGGGCAAAGGGATTACCGCGGCATCGCTTGGAAGATTGCTCAAGAACCGGGGCCTTAAGGTAACGATTCAAAAATTCGACCCCTACATCAACGTGGATCCGGGAACGATGAGCCCTTACCAGCACGGGGAAGTATTCGTCACGGACGACGGCGCGGAAACGGATCTGGATCTGGGCCATTACGAGCGTTTCATCGATATCAACCTGTCCAAGAACAGCAACGTCACGACCGGCAAGATCTACTCCTCCGTCATTACGAAGGAACGCCGCGGCGAATATCTCGGAGGCACGGTCCAAGTCATCCCCCATATCACCAACGAGATCAAGGAGCGCGTGTTCCGCGCGGGACGTGAAGCCGGCTCCGATGTCGTCATCACGGAAATCGGCGGCACGGTCGGGGATATCGAGAGCCTTCCGTTCCTGGAGGCCATCCGCCAGATCAAGAGCGATATCGGCCGCGACAACGTCATGTATGTGCATGTCACCCTCATTCCTTATATCAAGGCTGCCGGCGAAGTGAAGACAAAGCCGACGCAGCATAGCGTCAAAGAGCTGCGCAGCATCGGCATTCAGCCGAACGTCATCGTCTGCCGTACGGAGAAAGCCATCTCCGAGGAAATGAAGCGCAAAATCGCCCTGTTCTGCGACATCGATCCCAACGCCGTCGTTGAATGCCGCGATGCCTCGACGCTGTACGAGGTTCCGCTGATGCTCCAGGAGCAAGGTCTGGACGAGTACGTCGTCAATCATCTGAAGCTTGATGTGCCGCAGCCGGAGATGACCGAGTGGAAAGCGCTCGTCGACCGCGTGAAAAACCTCAAGCGCAAGACGGAG
Source organism: Paenibacillus sp. P22 (assembly GCF_000469945.2). NCBI lineage: Bacteria > Bacillati > Bacillota > Bacilli > Caryophanales > Paenibacillaceae > Paenibacillus > Paenibacillus sp. P22. The sequence goes on from NZ_CBRA020000041.1 coordinate 9,996, forward strand.
GTCGCCATTGTCGGCAAATACGTCGCTCTGCACGACGCCTACCTCAGCATCGTGGAGTCCCTTGCCCATGCCGGCATCGAGGCCGATTCCGAAGTAAGCATCCGCTGGGTGGACGCCGAGGAGCTGACGGACGGCAATGCGGCTGAAGCGCTGCAAGGCGTGAACGGCATTCTGGTGCCCGGCGGCTTCGGGGACCGGGGAATCGAAGGCAAGGTCGCGGCGATCCGTTATGCGCGCGAGCAGCGCATTCCGTTCTTCGGCATCTGTCTCGGCATGCAGGTTGCCGTCATCGAATATGCCCGGAACGTCGTCGGCATGGAGGGAGCCAACAGCTCCGAGATCAACCCGACGACGCCTTATCCTGTCATCGATCTGCTCCCCGAGCAGAAGGACATCGAGGATATGGGCGGCACGATGCGGCTTGGCCTCTATCCATGCAAGCTGGCGGAAGGCTCGCTGGCCGCGCAAACGTACGATGACGAGCTTGTCTACGAGCGCCACCGCCATCGGTACGAGTTCAACAACCAGTACCGCGAGACGATTGAAAAAGCCGGATTGCGCATTTCCGGAACTTCCCCGGACGGACGGCTTGTGGAAATGGTCGAGCTGCCGGATCATCCGTGGTTCCTGGCCGTTCAATTCCATCCCGAATTCACCTCCCGTCCGAACCGTCCGCAGGCTCTGTTCCGCGGTTTTGTGAACGCCTCTCTTCAGCTCTCCGAATAGGAGCCGGCACAGGGAGATTCCGCTTTCATCTCCCCTTGGAGATGGAGGCGGTTTTTTGAATAACGAAGAAGGAAAACGGAAACAAGGGGTCGAATAGACAGGGAACAGACCTATTTTAATGCCGCGCCGATACATGAGACGCTACGGGCCGCTTTTGTCCTGAAGATAAAACGACCACTACTCGGGAGGTAGAGAAATGGACAAGAAGAAGGTGCTGATTGTCGACGATCAGAATGGAATCCGGGTCTTGCTCATGGAGGTATTCACAAGCGAAGGCTATACGACCTTCCAGGCTTCCAACGGCAAGCTGGCTCTGGACATCGTCCGCAATGAGAATCCGGATCTGGTCCTGCTGGACATGAAAATTCCCGGCATGGATGGACTGGAAATACTGAAGCATGTGAAAACAATCAACCGGAGCATCAAGGTCATCATGATGACAGCTTACGGAGAACTCGATATGATCAAGGAAGCGACGGATTTGGGAGCAGTCATGCACTTTACGAAGCCGTTCGATATCGATGAGATGAGGCTGGCCGTCAACATGCAGCTCCGCCGCGACGGGGAGAACAACAAATACGCCATCGGGTCCTGAGCAAGGACCTTTTTTTGTGTCCGCTCTCTCGATTGGGAGATGATGGAGCGGCCGGGGAGAGGCCGCGTCTGTACACATCTCAACTTCAAGTATGTTATAATGGCCCAGAATGACGAGCCTCGGCACTGGGCTTGCTTCTCCTGCGTGAAAGCCAAGCTGTACCCATAGATGCCGAATGCAGCGGATGAATCGAATCCGGCGCTCAAGCAAGCGGCGGCTGCCGGTTCGGATCGGCCCCATTCCTCAAGACCACGCAAGCGCGATAGCGGCATTTCCGCGGCGAGGCGGACTTCGGCGCGCTGGCTGCTGCGTCCGCCTTTCGCCGCCATTCCTATCCTTCAGAACCCGGCAGATGCCGCGGCAACCTAGTCCCATAGTTCAACGTCTTTATGTAGCAGCGCTGTCCATTTGGCGAACTCGAGCCTCTCGTGCAGCGAGGCGTTTATCCTTTATCTACAGCTCAAGCACCGCCAGGCGCGGCCGGCCGCGATGCGGCCGGAGGATGTTTGTTCTTCCCGGGGAGGATTTATCAGCGATGGAGAAATTAATGGTTCGCGGCGGACTCCCGCTGCGGGGCACGGTACAGATCAGCGGGGCCAAGAACAGCGCGGTTGCGCTGCTGCCCGCTGCTATTTTAGCGGAATCCGAAGTCGTCCTGGACAATCTTCCGCATCTAAGCGATGTGGCGGTCTACGCCGAGATTCTGGAGCAGCTCGGAGCCGGCGTATCCTGGAGCGGGGACACGATGCGGATCGACGCGTCGAACCTGCAGTCGGCCGCCATGCCCAATGGCAAGGTCAAGCTGCTGCGGGCTTCCTACTATCTTGATGGGAGCGCTGCTCGGCCGGTTCGGAGAGGCTGTTATCGGCCTTCCGGGCGGCTGCAATTTCGAGCCTCGTCCGATCGACCAGCATATCAAAGGCTTTGAAGCGCTTGGAGCCGAGGTGTCGAACGATCACGGCTCGATCCGGATTTCCGCCAAGGAGCTCCGCGGAGCGAAAATATATCTCGATGTCGTCAGCGTCGGGGCGACGATCAACATCATGCTCGCGGCATCGCGCGCCAAAGGCCTTACGACGATTGAAAATGCCGCAAAAGAGCCTGAGATCATCGATGTGGCCACGCTGCTCAACGCGATGGGGGCCAGGATCAAAGGGGCGGGCACGGAGACGATCCGGATCGAAGGCGTGGACAGCATGCATGGCTGCCGTCATTCCATCATCCCGGACCGCATCCAGGCCGGCACGTATATGATCGCGGCAGCCGCTACAAGAGGGGACGTCACGATCGACGGCGTCATTCCGAAGCACATGGAGGCCATGAGCGCCAAGCTTCTGGAGATGGGCATCGGCGTGGTGGAAATGGACGAATCGATCCGCATCATCGGCAGGCCGGATTACGAGGCGATCGACGTGCGCGCGCTCGTCTATCCGGGCTTCGCCACCGATCTCCAATCTCCGATGACGAGCCTGCTGACCCAGGCGTCGGGCGTGAGCATCCTTACGGACTACGTGTACAGCAACCGGTTCAAGCATGTTCCCGAGCTGGCGCGGATGGGAGCCAACATCCGCGTGGAAGGGCGTTCGGCCATCATCGAAGGCAGCCGGCTCAACGCGGCCAAGGTCAAAGCATCCGATCTGCGTGCCGGAGCGGCGCTTGTCGTGGCCGGCCTGACCGTCGCTGACGGAGTTACCGAGATATCGGGCGTTGAATATATCGACCGGGGCTACGACAATCTCGTCGACAATCTCCGCCGCCTCGGCGCCGAAGTGTGGCGCGAGGACCGCTAGTTCCTTACCGACTCCTCGACTCCGGCTTTTTCCTCCGAGCGATGCCGGCCGATGCCGGCCTGCTACGCACTTTTTTTTGCCAGGACACCTTGAGCCGAACGAGCGTGACCCTACGGCTCGACCGGCCCGGGACAGTCCAGGCCTCCTGACAATCCCGTCCCGATTTTCCGACCTGATGCCAGGCCGGCGCGGATGCGGAATAGACCGCGGTGCAGCCGGATAGAATGAAAGAATAGATCTTATAGATTCCGATAGGATTCGAACCGTCCCTTCTAGAGGTAAGAGGTAAGGTGTGAAAACTGAATAAAGTGGTGAGAACATGAGTGATTTTCAGATCGCCGATCTGGAAGTAATGACATTGAACGATCTGTATAAGCTCGCCAAGCAGTACGAGGTGCCGAGCTTCAACCAGATGAGGAAGAAAGAGCTTGTGTTTGCCATTCTCCGCGCTCAGGCGGAACGAGGCGGGCTTCTGTTCATGCAGGGCGTGCTGGACATTCTGCCGGAGGGCTTTGGATTTTTGCGTCCCATCAACTATCTTCCGAGCAACGAGGATATTTACATTTCGGCTTCCCAAATCCGGAGGTTCGACCTGCGCAGCGGCGATCTCGTGTCGGGCAAATGCCGTCCGCCAAAAGAAAGCGAGCGATACTTCGGACTTCTCCAAGTCAATGCCGTCAACGGCATGAGCCCCGAAACGGCTGCCGACCGCCTGCATTTCCCTGCCTTGACCCCATTGTTCCCGCAAAAGAAACTCGTCCTTGAAACGACTCCGCATCGTTTGTCCACCCGAATCATGGATTTGCTCGCACCTGTCGGACTCGGCCAGCGCGGCCTGATCGTTGCCCCTCCCAAAGCCGGCAAGACGCTTCTGCTGAAGGAAATCGCAAACAGCATCTCGGAAAACAACCCGGAGATCGAGCTGTTCGTGCTGCTGATCGACGAGAGGCCGGAGGAAGTGACGGACATGCAGCGCTCCGTGCGGGGCGAAGTTGTCGCCTCGACCTTCGATGAGCTGCCGGAGAACCATATCAAGGTCGCGGAGCTTGTGCTGGAACGCGCTCTGCGCATGGTCGAGCACAAGAAGGATGTCGTCATCCTTCTCGACAGCATTACCCGGCTCGCGCGGGCCTACAACCTGGTCATCCCGCCTTCCGGACGCACGCTGAGCGGCGGCATCGATCCGGCTGCCTTCCATCGCCCGAAGCGCTTCTTCGGCTCGGCGCGGAACATCGAGGAAGGCGGCAGCCTGACCATCCTGGCCACGGCGCTGATCGACACGGGCTCCCGGATGGACGACATCATTTACGAAGAATTCAAAGGAACGGGCAACATGGAGCTTCATCTCGACCGCAAGCTGGCTGAGCGCCGCATCTTCCCTGCGCTGGATATCCGCCGTTCGGGCACGCGCCGCGAGGACCTCCTGCTGACGAAGGAAGAGCTGGATAAAATCTGGGTCATCCGCAAGAATATGAACGATTCCATGGAGTTCGTGGACAATTTCCTGAAGAGGCTGGGCGAGACGAAGACGAACGCCGAATTCCTGGCCACGCTGGAGTCGAAGAGCGGCGCGCGGGGCAGCACGGGCAGCGCTCCTTCCGCGGCGGCCGGCGGCAGTCCTGCCAGCGGACCGGCAGGCGGCAGCCCGATCGTGTCCAACACGTCCAGCTACAGGAGCGGCAACAACGGAGCCGGCGCTTACCGGCAAGGAGCTTCCGGCCAGACGGCTCAGGTCGCGGGCATCGGCGGCAGCTCATCGCCGACCTCTACGCCGCCGGGGCGGAGTGAAGGCTACAGCTCTCGTCCCGGAGGCGCGAGCGGCAGCTCGTCCTACGGAAGCAATCGTCCTGCAGGCAGCGGGGTTTCCCGTCCGGGCACCCGTCCCGTCGGCTCCCGTCCGGTAAGCGGACAGCGTCCGGGCGGATATTCCGCTTCGACGCGTCCGGCAGGCACGGAGCAGCGCTTCGGCGGCTCCTCTCCGGAGCTGGGCTCGACCGGCGCCGCCGAGCGTCCGGCAAGCCGCCCTGCGGCATCCGGCGAAGCC
>NZ_CBRA020000042.1:0-5583 GCF_000469945.2 Paenibacillus sp. P22
GCAGGGAATTGAGAGGAGCTGTCCTTAGTACGAGAGGACCGGGATGGACGTACCGCTGGTGTACCAGTTGTTCCGCCAGGAGCACCGCTGGGTAGCTACGTACGGACGGGATAAGCGCTGAAAGCATCTAAGCGCGAAGCCCCCCTCAAGATGAGATTTCCCAGTATGTAAGACCCCTGGTAGACGACCAGGTTGATAGGTTCGGGGTGGAAGCGCAGCAATGCGTGCAGCTGACGAATACTAATCGGTCGAGGGCTTATCCTATGGGTAAGAAAAGCAAATGGACTCAGCATCCATCGTATTGGTTCGATCCAGTTTTCAAGGCGCAAGCCACGTCTTGAACAAGCGTAACGTTTGGTGGCGATGGCGGAAGGGAACCACGCGTACCCATCCCGAACACGACCGTTAAGCCTTCCAGCGCCGATGGTACTTGGACCGCAGGGTCCTGGGAGAGTAGGACGTCGCCAAGCACAGAGAGAAGCCTGATCCGCGAGCAATCGCCGGCCAGGCTTTTTTTGATTTTAAATGGCATAAAGCGACATTAATCCCCCATGACGGGGGATTAGGCAGGAAGATGTGCGGGTAATAAAAAGAGATTCTTTTTCAGAGGTTATCGGTGATAATACAAATAATAGGACTCCTCCAAGGGGAGCTTGACGACGCCATCCCTTCTTTCCTTCAGGAGGAAGAATACAGCGGTCAGATGAGGCGCAAGCAGCCAAAAATGGACAAGCAACAGGGAAGACAGAGTTTCCGGCTGCAGCCAGGGATAGAACAGCATGATGCAGCACAGTCCTGTCCAGAGCAGATGGATCTGCAGACGGGTGAAGGCAGCCAGCTCGACAGGAAGCTCGGGAAGATAGCCTGCGAGGGGGAAAACAAATCTCCACGACCATTTTCTTGACTTGAATTCATGATGGCTGCGCAGTCCGATCAACCGGATCAAAGTGAAATGAAGAAGGGGTATGAACAATAGACCTGCAGTCAAGCCGGCCAAGCTGCTGATCGGAGAGAGGACGAGCAGGGATGCGGCCAATAACAGTCCGACAGCCCAATGGTAGCGGACCAGTGCAGGTGAAAAATACAGCTTGCGGATAAGCCGGTATTGATAAATCGTAGCTTCCTTTTGCTCGGACAAAGGCTGGAACATGCGGCTCCTCCTCATTAGGGACTCTTCTTTACTATCGGTCGAGCCGCGGACTCGGTTCAGTTTAATTGGGATAGGCACCGACGGATCCAGGCTGAATATGGTGTAAGAAGACGTTTATACGAATTTACAGGTATGGATTAATAGATTTCAGGGCATCCTGATAATATCATTGTACTTGAAAGAAAGGCGGATGGACTATGCATGAGGGCGCTTTGTGTGAATGCATCGTATGCGGCCAATTCAAGCCCCAGGACCAGGGACTTCATATCGTATCGGAATTCATTTGCGGCAGCTGTGAAAATGAAATGGTTCAGACGGATGTAAAGGACGAGAAATACCCCTTTTATGTCCATCAGATGAAGCAAATATGGGTGCATAAGAATGTCTGAGCTTTCTTCCTGCGGGAAGAAAGCTTTTTTTTTGCTTCTTTTTTCATTACAATGGAAGAAATGAATGCAAGCGAAAGGAAAGCTTTTATGAATCAATCCGATATTCCTCTCCTCACGATGTTGAACTCCCATACAGCCGGCAATCCGGTCTCCTTCCATGTTCCAGGCCACAAAGGGGGAACCGGCGGCAACGAAACGGTTCTTGATCATGCTGACTCTCAAAATTCCGCATATCCGCAGTGGCTGGACATGGTCATGAAAATCGATGTGACCGAGCTGGCAAGCACGGACGATCTCCATGATCCGAGCGGGGCGATCCTGGAGGCTCAGCTGCTCGCGGCAGAATGCTTCGGGGCCGAGGAAACCTCCTTCTTGGTCGGCGGAAGCACGTCGGGAAACATCGCCCTGATCATCGGAACCTGTCTTCCGGGGGATCTGGTCCTCGTCCAGCGCAATGTCCACAAATCGGTTCTGAACGGCCTTCAGTTAAGCGGGGCTAGAGCGGTATTCCTGGCTCCAGAGATGGATAAGAAGACGGGAATAGGATCGATTCCCTCCTTGCGGACAATTCAAGAAGGGCTCGCCCTCTATCCGGATGCCAAAGCCGTGTTCCTGACGAATCCGAACTACTACGGCTTGTCGGTCGACCTTCGCCCTTATGCGGAATATATTCATGAGGCCGGTGCGGTGCTGCTGGTGGATGAAGCTCATGGAGCTCATTACGGGCTCCACCCCTCTTTTCCCGGATCAGCTCTCCAGGCAGGGGCTGACGGAGTTGTCCAGTCCACGCACAAGACCCTCTCTGCCCTGACGATGGGAGCGATGCTTCATATGCAAGGAGAGAGGCTGGATCGTTCAAGCGTCAAGCAGGCGCTGACGATGATTCAAAGCTCTTCGCCGTCGTTTCCGATCTTGGCCTCGCTGGACGCGGCCCGCGCCAAAGTCGGCATCTATGGCGAGAATTGGTTTGAACCCGGATTGCAGGCTGCGAAGCGGATCCGGGATTGGGCATCGGATCCGAAGGCGCCCCATCCCTTCCGGTTGCTGGAACGGGAGCTGCAAGGGGAGGAGCTGCGGCTGGATCCTCTCCGAATCGTCTTGGAGGACGCCAGCGGCTGTCTGAGCGGGTTCAGGCTGCAGAAGGAGCTGGAATTACGGGGCTGCTGGCCGGAGATGGCGGATGCCCGCTATGTCGTTCTTATCGTTGGAGCCAGGAGTGAAGAAAAAGATGCCGATGCGCTTCTTGCCGCTCTCGAAGAGATTGCCTCCGTTAATCGATTGGATGAGCCGGCCTCCGTTATCCGATTGGACGAGCCGGCCGACAGCAGACGCATTATCGCTCCGCTGTCGGAATCGGAAAACAGCCGCGCAGAGGTTGTCTCGCTGCCGGTGCTGTTGAGGCGAAGCAAGAGGATTCCGGAGCAAGAAGAAAAGGTGATGATCAAGGATTCGGCAGGCCGGCTTGCCGCAGAGAGAATCATCCCGTACCCGCCGGGAATTCCGCTTGTTTATGAAGGTGAGCGGATAACTTCTGAAACGGCGGCTCATATGCAGAGACTGCTGGAGGCAGGCGCCAGATTCCAGGGTATGAGCGAAGAGGACAGGGGCTGCATCGCAGTCCGTCTTCCTTCCTCGGAGTGAGCCGCTCTGTTTGGTGTCTGGTCACGAGAGGGCGACGGCTTTGCTTTTCGGCTCCATGTCCGGAAATGAACGGCAGAATCCGGTTCGCCTCGCTGACTGCGTACCCTGGAGAAAAGCCGGCTCTGGCAGCATTCCGATAGGTAAGCGGCGCCGGTCATGGTATGATAGGTAAAAACCGAGCAGGGAGCATGTTACAAGTGGAGCGAGGAAGGTTTATTACGATAGAAGGCGGGGAAGGCGCGGGCAAGACGACGTTGATCCAATCCCTTGCCGCTGGCTTGGAGCAGCAAGGATATGCAGTCCTGACAACGAGGGAGCCTGGAGGCATCCCTATTGCCGAGAAGATCCGAGAGGTCATCCTGGACCGGACGCATACCGGAATGGACAGCCGGACGGAAGCGCTCCTGTATGCGGCGGCTAGAAGGCAGCATCTGACCGAGAAGGTCATTCCGGCGCTGGAGGCGGGCAAGACCGTCATCTGCGACCGCTACATCGACAGCAGCCTCGCTTATCAGGGGTTTGCGCGCGGTCTTGGAATGAACGCCATTGAAGAAATCAACCGTTTTGCGATCGAAGGCTGGATGCCGGATGTGACGCTGTTTCTGGATTTGCCGGTCGAGATCGGCCTGAGGCGGATCGCCGAGGCGGGAGAACGGGAAATCAACCGGCTGGATCTGGAACGGGAGTCCTTTCATGCCAAGGTGCGCGCCGGATATATGAAGCTTCTGGAGATGCATCCTGGGCGGATCGTCCGCATCGATGCGGAGCAATCGCCCGAATCGGTATTAATCGACGCGATGGCCGCTTTATCGATGTGACAAGCAGGAATTCAGGCCTGTTTTGTCCAATTTTATATCTAAACAAATAGGAGGAATGAGGATGAAGCTAGTCATTGCCGTTGTACAAGACAAGGACAGCAACCGTCTGTCGAACGCTCTTGTCCGCGAAGGATTCCGCGCTACCAAACTGGCGAGCACCGGAGGATTCCTGAAGGCGGGCAACACCACGTTCATGATCGGGATCGAGGATGAGCGAGTGCATGAAGTTCTGCACTGCATCCGTTCCAACTGCAAGGTCCGCGACCAGCTCGTGACGCCGGTGTCGCCTATGGGCGGGACGACCGATTCGTATATCCCGTTCCCGGTCGAGGTTCAGGTTGGCGGTGCCGCCGTATTCGTCATGCCGGTGGAGCGTTTTGAACATTTCTAATTCAGATCTACCTGACAGGAGCGTGCGCAGATGAAGATCGATCCGGGCTGGCGTCCGCTGGGGCAGGATCGCGCAAGAGACAGCGCGGCGGGCAAGCCGGTGCAGTCCAAATCCTTCGCCGATGCGATGCGCTATCAGGACCAGAGCCGAAGCCGCGAAGAGCTTGAGCAGAAGCTGCAGGATATTCAGCAGCAGGGAGATCGGCTCTCCCGCTCGATGACGATGCGCGAGCTGAAAGCCTACAAAGCGATGGTCAAGCAGTTTTTGGAGATGACCGTTCGGCGCGGCGTCGGAATCAAGGATGTGCGCAGCATGGACCGGCGCGGCCGGATCAAGCGGCATAAGCTGCTGGACGAGATCGACGAGAGCCTGCTCGCCATGGCCGATGAGCTGCTGCTCAGCGAGCAGGGGCGCATGGAGCTGCTGCAGCGGGTCGGAGACATCCGCGGCCTGCTGATCAACCTGTTATTTTAGAGCGAGGAAAGGACAGCTATGAGACTTGCGGAAATCCCCGGCCAGGAAAAGGCCAAGCAAATATTGCGGCATGCCCTTCAGAGCGGCAAGGTATCGCATGCCTATCTGTTCCATGGGCCGGGAGGCACGGGCAGGCTGCAGACGGCTCTGGCGTTTGCCCAGGCCCTGTTCTGCACGGCCGGCGGGGACGACGCCTGCGGAGAATGCCTGGAATGCCGCAAGTTCGAGCATGGCAATCAGCCTGATCTGCACCGGATCGCTCCGGATGGCAATTCCATCAAGCTTGGACAAATCGACGACTTGCAGCGGGAGATGTCCTACCGGACAGCGGATCCCTCCCGGCGCAAGGTGTATATCATGGAGAAAGCGGAATCGATGACTCCTCCGGCCTCCAACAGCCTGCTGAAGTTCCTGGAAGAGCCTGTCTCGCCGACAGTGGCGATTCTGCTCGCGACGCATGCCGGGGCCGTGCTGCCCACTATTGCTTCCCGAACACAGCCGGTCCCTTTTTTGCCCTATTCGCCCAAGGAGATGCTGGAGCAGCTCGCGCAGGAAGGATATCCTGCCGCTCATGTCCGCGCAGCCGTCCATTTGGCTTCCGGCCTCGACGGATGCCGCGCTGTAATAGAACAGATTGGGTTTGCAGAAATCCGAAATGTAGTGATACAATTAGGCAAGGAGAGCACTTCCCGATTCACTGCGGGCATGGTGACCGTCCAG
>NZ_CBRA020000043.1:0-9060 GCF_000469945.2 Paenibacillus sp. P22
GCCTCATTTTAATCTGTTGCACTAAAAGGTCCAATCTTTCATTTGGATCTTTTTTAAGTTCACATTCCCACAGAACGATAACATTCCAACCCTTCATCCTTCTGGAAACCGGGTCGACCCGCATGAAGAATGCCGGGCATGTCGCCGGCAAGACGATCTTTACCGTAGGCCTTTGTTCCCTGATCTAACTGGGCCGTAGGTACGGCATCGCATTCGGCGGCGAAGGCAACTCGTTCATAGGATGGGGAGACTTCTTCTTGAACCCGGCCAAAGCCTCCGTTGACAACGGCCTTCCAACGACAATCTTCTTCTTCCTGAGCTGGACGGGGAGGAGCTGCGCCGGGCCGCGGCCGAGCTGCGCCGGGACAGCCTCGCCCTCGTCAGGGAGGGAGGGAGCGTCGCTCTGCTGATCGGCCTGCGCAAGGGCGACCATGCCGATACGGCCAGAGAGCTCGCGGTGACGCTGCTGGGCAGGCTGCCGATCTCGATGGAAGCCCGGATCGGGACGGGAGGCGTCTACAGCGGCGGATCCGGCTTGGGCCAAGCGTACAGGGAGGCGGAGTCCGCCTGCCATAACGCCTGGTATGCTCCGTCTGGACAGCCCGTCGCCGCATATGCCCCCGCGCCTCAGCGGCAGGCCGATCCGGAGCCGCTCCGCAGATGGGTGGACAAGGCCAAAGGAGCCGTCAAGGCGGGCGATCTCGACGGCGCTTCCGAAGCGCTGGACGAATGGATTCGGGAGGCTGGAAAGCTGCGCATGGCGTGGAGCGTTCTTGTCGATGCCGCAGCGGAAGCGGCCGCCGCCCTGGAGGAGGGGCTGACGGAAAGGAAGGAGTCTGCGAGCCCTTTCATGCCGCAGCCCGGCAGCTTCCCCGAGTGGCAGCGCTACGCGGCGGCGCTGCGGGAGATTTTCCAGGAAGGACTGCGGCGGGTCAAGGACCAGCGGCATGAAAGCCGGTCGGTCGAAACCGTCAAAGCTTATTTGCATGAGCATTACAGCGAGGAGCTGGACCTGCAGAAGCTTGCCGATCTGGTGCATTTGACGCCGAGTTATCTCAGCAAGCTGTTCAAGAGCGAAACGGGAGAAACGATAACCGATTATGCGATCTCGGTGCGGATCGAGCAGGCCAAGAAGCTGCTGAAGGAACGTCCGGAGCTGAAAACCTACGAGGTCGGCGAGCTGTCGGGCTACACGGATCCCGCCTACTTCACCAAGGCATTCAAGCGGGCCACAGGGAAAACGCCCAAGGAATACAGGGACGGCGCCAGATAGCGGGAAGAAGCCATTGCCGCTTCGCTGCTGCCTTCGGTTTGCAGCCGCTGCTTGACTTGCGCGAGCATAAGCATCAACAGCATATCCGGCATCGTCGTCATTGCAGGCTCATGTGCTTCGAGGGCTCATGCAGACGGCAAGCCAGAGGCGGAGGGTGGAAAGCAGCCAACGGACGGCAGCGATTAAAATAGCAGGAATGGATATCGCCTTGATGAGGGGAATCCCGTTCCGGCAGGCGAGTGGAACAGGCATCTGCATCCGTGCAGATGCCTGTTTGCTGCATAAGCTAACGCAGCTAACAGAGTTAGCACAATTGAAGACAACAAAACCAAACACCGTCCATTCGCAAAGTCCAGGGAAGGGCCTATAATTGTCTATACTGAAAGCGGTATCAATCCCGGCAAATGAAAGTGAGGGAAACTTCGTGAATCGGCTTACCTACAAAACGCAGCGATTACTGATCTTGTTCGGCTTTCTGACCATACCGGTCCTGCTCAGCCTTACATTCTCGTACTATCCGGCCGTTTCCCTGATCTACTACAGCTTTACGGACTGGACCGGCACCGGCTGGGACATGAACTGGGTAGGCCTGGACAACTACAAGCAGATCTTCTCCGAGCCCGAGGTGTTCAACGCCCTCAAGAACAACGCCTACTACTTCGTCGGCGGCTTGATCCAGGTGGCCTTCTCCCTGTGGTTCGCCGTTATCCTGACCGGAAGGCTGAAGGGGAAATACGGCTTCCGCGTCGCGCTGTTCCTGCCGTATGTGCTGCACAGCGTCGCGACGGTCATCATGTTCAAGAACGTGTACCATCTCGACTATGGAGCCTTGAACGGCCTTCTGCGCGCAGTCGGACTGGATTCCTGGCAGCAGAGCTGGCTCGGCAATCCGCATCTGGTCAACGTTTCTCTGGCGTTCATCTCGATGTGGAAATACATGGGCCTCAACATGGTGATCTTCATCGGCGCCCTGCAGTCCATTCCCGGGGACATTTACGAGGCGGCATCGATCGACGGCGCGTCCGGCTGGCAGAAATTCCGCTTCATTACCGCGCCCAGCATCAAAAGCGTCCTCTCGCTCATGCTGCTGCTGACGCTGACCGGCGCCCTCGAGGCCTTCGATATTCCTTACGTCATGATGCTCGGAGCCAACGGAACGCAGACCTTCGTCATCCAGACCGTGGACACGGCCTTCAAGTATCAGAGCTTCGGCCTCGCATCGGCCATGGCGGTCGTGCTGCTCATCATCGTACTGATCTTCATCGTCATCCAGCGCAAAGTCTTGTTCAGGGAGGGGAAATAAACCATGGATCAAGAGAAAAGCTCGCCGCTGTTCACGGCTTTCAAATATCTCACGATCGTGCTCGCCCTGTTCGTCGTGTTCTTCCCGATCTACTCGGTATTCGTCGGCGCGTTCAAAACCCAGATGGAGTACTACCAGTCGTCCTCCCTGGCGCTGCCGCATGACTTCTTCAACTTCGACAACTTCAAAAAAGTATACGATGTCGGAGATCTCGGCCTCGGCTTCAAGAACACGCTGATCGTCCTCGTTGCGGCTGTCGCCGGCAACGTCGTGCTCGGCACGATGGTCGCGTACGCCTTGGGCCGCTTCGACTTCAAGCTGAAAAAGCCGATCATGGGCATGTACCTCGTCGCCCAGGTCATCCCGATGGTGACGACGCAGGTCGCCACGTTCTCCGTCATCCAGAAGCTCGGCCTGTACAACACGATGGGCGCTCCGATCCTTCTGTACATCGGCGCCGACGTGCTGCAGATCGTCATCTATCTCCAGTTCGTCAACAGCATTCCGAAAGACCTGGACGAGAGCGCGATGATGGAAGGGGCTTCGCTGTTCAAGATCTACCGCTCCATCATCTTCCCTCTGCTGGCCCCGGCCACGGCGACGCTCATCATCCTGAAGACGATTTCCATCTACAACGATTTCTATACGCCTTACCTGTACATGCCGAGCCAAAAGCTCAAGGTCGTCTCCACCGCGATCTACTCGTTCGTTGGGCCGAATGCCGCCCAGCTCAACGTCATCTCGGCCGGCATCCTGATCATCTTCATTCCGACGGTCGTCTTGTTCCTCTTCCTTCAGCGCTATATTTTCGCTGGGGTTACGAACGGGGCGGTCAAGTAAAAATTGCAGAGGCGGCTTGAGGGCCGCCTTTGCTGTTTCCTTGGGAAAGGGGCAGCTGCTCTGCGGAGGCCATCGGAGGGGGAAATGATAGCTGCGCTGCGGAGGCCATCGGAGGGAGAAGCGCCAGCTGCGCTGTGGAGGCCATCCGATCCTCCAATCGCTGTTGAAGCCGGATTGCTCTGATTTACACCCCCTGACAGGGTTGCAATCCGTCTTCAAAGGCGAACGCTGCCGCTTTTCCGGATTCGGATGGCCTCCTCCGCTCCGCTTGGAGGGAGAACAACAACGAGGCAAGGCCTCCTCCGCTCCGCTTGGAGGGAGAACAACAACGAGGCAAGGCCTCCTCTGCTCCGCTTGGAGGGAGAACAACAGCGAGGCGAGGTCACCTCCGATCCGCTTGGAGGGAGAAAGGGAAGTTTCAACGATGAAGTTTCGGAGCCACAGTGCTCGTCTGTTTTTTAATTTATCGGACATACGATCCGCTATTCGGCTCAAAAGCAAGGATTTCACCATTTATCGGACATACGATCCGTTATTTAGCGATTTTAACCCTCGTAGGGTCTCATTTTGGCGAAATAACGGATCTCATGTCCGATAACAAGCTGGTTAGGTAGTAAAACGACAAAATAACGGATCGTATGTCCGATAACAAGCGAGGCTCGGGCGACAGGAGCTGCAATCGGCCAAGCTGCCAGGATTGAGATCATACGATAAGAAAGCAAGCTCCTGCTCCTAAATAATAAAATCCCTATCGCAATCTCGCTCTGTTGTTGAGTCACATCTGCTAAAAGAGCTTATGCTTGCAGATTCCGCCGTCTCATTCAGCCAGAGTAAAAAAACCAAAAGCTCCCAAAATTACTGCGGAGGCTTTACTGCGATATAAGCAGAAATCTCAAACCCGTCTACAATCGAATCCGATCATCAGGCTTGTCGACATGACTTAAGGCTGGATCCGATGCTTGCGCGCATCGAGAATGATGCCGGCCGTCTCCTCGATGGCCCGGTCCGTCACGTCGACGACGAGGCAGCCGGGCCGGCGGAACAGGCTGCGGGCATGCATGCTCCAGCTCCTCCGCCACCCGCTCGAGGCTGGCATAGCTGACGCTGGACGGAAGTCTGCTTGAAAACCTCACTTGCCTTTGCGGATCGGACATACGATCCGTTATTTGGCCGAAAATCATCACATTCCTATGCGGATCGGACATACGATCCGTTATTTGTGAACAATTAGCTATATAGCAATATAAACTATAGAAATAGCGGATCCTATGTCCGATAAATGCGTCAATGAACGAAATCCTCGGAAATAAGGGATCCTATGTCCGATAGGAAAATGAGGTTGCTTGAGCATGAGCATTATCAAGGTTGAAAGTTGCCGAAACCAGCGATCTCTCTTATCTCCCCTCCATCCATTGCCACATCGGCGTTATTTCACGGCATTAACGCACATACTCGCCAGTACGTGCAAGTTCATGTCATTGCGCCCATTCCATAGCAAATTCGGCCCCAGAGTCCTTGAAACCTCGCGAGGCGCGCGAATTGTCAACCCTTCTCTCTTCTCTTCTCTTCTCTTCTCTTCTCTCGGCGTCAKCTACAAGAGCCGCGGCAGAGGCGGCAAAGGCGGCCGCGGCGGCCAGCAGCCTCAACGCGAGAAAATCGACAATACGCCGAAGAAAATCATCGTCCGCGGCAGCATGACCGTCGGCGACCTCGCCAAGCTGCTCCACAAGGACGCTTCCGAAGTCATCAAGAAGCTCATTTTCCTTGGCGTCATGGCGACGATCAATCAGGAACTGGATATCGAGACGATCCAGCTCGTCGCATCCGAGTTCAAAGTCGAGGAAGTCGAAATCAAGATTCCGGTCGAGGAAGACGATTTCGAGACGGTCGAAGAGAAGGACGAGGAAGAGAATCTCATCGCCCGCGCTCCGGTCGTGACCATCATGGGCCACGTCGACCACGGCAAAACGACGCTTCTGGACGCAATCCGCTCCACGAACGTGACCGGCGGCGAAGCCGGCGGCATCACGCAGCATATCGGCGCGTACCAGGTCGAAATCAACAATAAGAAAATTACGTTCCTCGATACTCCGGGCCACGCCGCGTTCACGATGATGCGCGCCCGCGGAGCCGAAGTGACGGACATCACGATCATCGTCGTGGCGGCCGATGACGGCGTCATGCCGCAGACGGTCGAAGCGATCAACCACGCCAAAGCGGCGAATGTCCCGATCATCGTGGCGGTCAACAAGATCGACAAGCCGGATGCGAATCCGGATACGATCAAGCAGGAGCTGACCAAATACGAGCTCGTACCGGAAGAGTGGGGCGGAGACACGATCTTCGTCAACATTTCCGCCAAGCAGCGCATCAATCTCGAAGAGCTGCTGGAAATGATCCTGCTCGTGGCCGAGGTCAACGACTACAAGGCCAACCCGAACAAACGCGCCCGCGGCACCGTGCTTGAGGCCGAGCTCGACAAGGGCAAAGGCCCGGTAGCCCGCGTGCTCGTGCAGCACGGGACGCTGAAGATCGGCGATGCATTCGTAGCCGGCAATACGTTCGGCCGCGTGCGCGCCATGATCAACGACAAGGGACGCCGCCTCAAGGAAGCCGATCCTTCGACTCCGGTCGAGATTACGGGCCTGACGGAAGTTCCGCAAGCCGGCGATCCGTTCATGGTGTTCGAGGACGAGCGCAAAGCCCGCGACATCGCGGAACGCCGTTCGATCAAGCAGCGCCAGTCGGAAATGGGAGCGAATTCCCGCGTTACGCTGGACGATCTCTACAAGCACATTACGGAAGGCGAGATCAAGGACCTCAACGTCATCATCAAAGCCGACGTTCAAGGCTCCCTGGAAGCTCTCCGCGGCTCGCTCGAGAAGATCGAAGTGGAAGGCGTCCGCGTGAAGAGCATCCACAACGGCGTCGGCGCGATTACGGAATCCGACATCACGCTGGCATCGGCCTCCAACGCCATCGTCATCGGCTTCAACGTCCGTCCTGAGACTCAGGCCGCCGTGGCTGCCGAGCAGGAGAAGGTCGACGTCCGCCTGCACAACATCATCTACAACGTCATCGAAGAAATCGAGCAGGCCATGAAGGGCATGCTGGATCCGGTCTTCAAGGAAGTCGTCATCGGCCACGCCGAAGTGCGCAACCTGTTCAAGGTGAGCAAGGTCGGCACGATCGCAGGCTGCATGGTCATCGACGGCAAGATTTCCCGTTCGGCTGAAGCCCGCATCGTCCGCAGCGGCATCGTCGTATACCAAGGCAAAATCGACACGCTCAAGCGCTTCAAGGATGATGTGAAGGATGTCGCTCAAGGCTACGAGTGCGGCATTACAGTCGAGCGCTTCAATGATCTTCAAGAGGGCGACGTTATCGAAGCCTTCGTGCAGGAAAAGGTAGAACGTTAAAGAGGTGATTCACCATGGCTAAGATCCGCGTAGGCCGGGTGGGGGAACAGATCAAGAAGGAGCTCAGCCAGATCATCCAGGCTGAGCTCAAGGATCCCCGCATCGGTTTCATCACGGTGACCGGCGTCGAAGTCACGAACGACATGTCCCAGGCGAGAGTGTACCTGAGCGTGCTCGGAAGCGACGATCAAAAGGAAGAAACATTGAAGGCGCTCGCGCGCGGCACCGGATTCATCCGTTCGGAGCTCGGCAAGCGAATCCGTCTGCGCCATACGCCGGAGCTGCTCTTCAAATTCGACAGCAGCATCGAGTACGGCAGCCGCATTGAGTCTCTGCTCACGGACATCAACCGTGACAACGGAGGCCAATGACCGGGGCGGGGCAGGATCTATACGAAGCTGCTCTGCAGTTCATGAACGAGGGAGACGACTACTTGGTTGTCTCCCATGTTCAGCCTGACGGGGATGCGGTGAGCTCCACGCTTGCTGCGGCCTGGCTGCTCGGCAAGCTGGGCAAGAAGGCTGTCTTGGCCAATGAAGACCTCGTGCCGGACAGGCTGCGCTTCATGGCCGGCTCGGAAGGCATTCTCCGCTATGGAGAAAACCAAGGGCGGAAGTTCAAGCGGATCATTGCCGTCGACTGCGCCGATTTCAAACGGATCGGACGAATTGCGGAATGGTTCGAAGACGGGTACGAGCTGCTCAATATCGATCATCATCCTACTAATAACGGATACGGAGCCGTCAATCTCGTCGTTCCCGATGCCGCGGCCACGGCACAGATTCTGTACGGGCTCGTCCGGACCGCTTGCATGCCTCTGGAGCAGCC
This sequence comes from Paenibacillus sp. P22, assembly GCF_000469945.2. Taxonomy (NCBI): domain Bacteria; kingdom Bacillati; phylum Bacillota; class Bacilli; order Caryophanales; family Paenibacillaceae; genus Paenibacillus; species Paenibacillus sp. P22. Next base: position 7,664 of record NZ_CBRA020000043.1, read on the forward strand.
GGCGGCGGAAATGCTCTACACCGGATTGCTTACGGATACGGGAGGCTTCCGGTATTCCAATACAGATACCAGGGTCATGCAGGCAGCATCGGAGCTTCTTGAAGCCGGGGCGGGCGGCCATGCCATCGCCGATCGGCTGCTGGAACGCATGTCGCTGCCTCAGCTGAAGCTGCTTCGGCTAGGGCTGAACCGGATGGAATTTCATTATGGCGACCGCGTCTGCACGATGCATATCTCGCCCGAAGACATGCAGGAGACAGGCGCTGCGCCGGAGGATCTGGAGGGCCTTGTCAATTATGCCCGCAATGTCGAAGGCGTAGAGGCTGGCATCCTGTTCAAAGGCTTGCGCGACGGAAGCGTCAAGGCAAGCCTGCGCTCCGGAGGCACGCTTGATGTGGCGGCAATCGCTTCCCGCTTCGGCGGAGGCGGCCATATCCGGGCGGCCGGCTGCCGCATTGACGGCCCGATAGAGGAAGCGATGAGCTCCCTGTTGGCCGTCATAAGGGAGGAACTGAAAGACTGATGGATGGAATTTTGGCAATCTGGAAGCCTGCCGGCTGGACGTCCCACGACGTGGTGGCCAAATGCCGCAGGCTGCTCCGGACCAAACGCATCGGCCACGCGGGCACGCTGGATCCTATGGTGACCGGCGTGCTTCCTTTATGCGTCGGCCAAGCGACACGCGTGGTTGAATACATGCAGGAGCTGCCCAAAGCCTACGAGGCCGTCCTGCAGCTCGGCATTTCTACGGATACGCTCGACTTGACCGGCGAGATTCTGGAGCAAGTGGACTCAGTCGCATTGAGCGAGCAGGATATAAGGCAAGCCCTGATGTCCTTCCTGGGCGAAATCATGCAGCTGCCGCCGATGTATTCGGCCGTGAAGGTTGACGGCAAGCGGCTCTATGAATTGGCGCGGGAAGGCAAGACGGCGGAGCGCAAGCCCCGTCAAGCCACGATTCATTCGCTTGATGTGCTGTCCATGGATTTGGACAGGCCGCATCCGCTCGTCCGGTTCCGGGTCGTCTGTTCCAAAGGGACGTACATTCGCACGCTGTGCGAAGATATCGGCAGCAAGCTCGGGGTGCCTGCCGCCATGGCGGAGCTGAAGCGCACGCTGTCGGCGGGCTTTTCGGAAGAGGATTGCCTGACGCTTGAACAAGCCCAGCTGTTGATGGAGCAGGGGACGATGGAGCAGCGCCTGCTTCCTGCGGAAGCGGCGCTTGCCCACATGCCGCGCTCCAGCGCCGCCCCGCCGGCTATGCGCCAAGCTCTGCAAGGCCGCCGGATTCCGGTCGAGTGGCGCCGTCATCAGCCTCGTCCAGGATCTGCAGCTGCCGCGCAAAGCCTGGCTTCCCATCCTGCTCCACTCTCGCGGTAGCCATCATTCACCTTGTA
>NZ_CBRA020000044.1:0-16002 GCF_000469945.2 Paenibacillus sp. P22
CCTCCGCCGCCGCCGCCAAATCCGCTCGGCGCCGTCGTGACGCCGGACTCGTTGACATAGGTGACCTTGTCGCCGAGGGTGAAGCTCACGACCTTGGTGCCTCCGCTGTAGGCGCCGCTTTCATAGAGGCCATCCTTCTGAGCGGCGTCGGAGCTGCCGCCGGTGCTGATCGTGTAGCTTTCTCCCGCCTTCAGCTCCGGCGCCGAGATGACGATGCTCTGGATCGCCTTGGCCGGGGCGAAGGTCGCGACGGACTTGCCCGCGCTGTCGGCCATCGTCACCAGCGTGCCGGCCTGGACTTGGGCCGGGAAGGTCATCAAGACAGCGCGCTGGGAGGAGGTCTCGGATGGCGCCTGCGCCATGCCGGAGCTGCCCGCGGCGATCAGCAAGCCTCCGGATTGCTCGAACGTGCCGTCGTAGTCAAGAGCGCCGTTGCCGTCCATCGTCGGCCCGTTCACGAGCACCGTGCCTCCGGACATCGTGATCGAGCCGTTGGAGTCGAGTCCGTCGCCAGCCGCGTCGACCGTCATATACCCGCCGCTGATGGCCAGCAGGGCGTTGCCCGCCGCCTCGCCGGGGCCTCCCATGCCTCCGCCGCCCTGGCCTGCCTCCATGCTCTCGCTGGAGCCCTCGGAGGCGTTGACGCCGTCGTCGCTGGCGACGATATGGATCTCTCCGTCCGAAATGGCGATGCTGGCGCTCTCCAGCCCTTCATAGCTGCCGGTGATGTTGATCTTCCCGCCGCTGATTGCCAGCGAAGCGTCCGCATGGATGCCGTCGTCGCCCGTCGCGATGCTGAAATCTCCCCCGGCAATGGCGACGGCGCCGTTGCTGTGAACGCCGTCATCGGCGGAATCGAGCTTGAACACGCCGCCCGCCACCGAGATGCCTGTCGATGCCTTCAGCCCCTTGGCGCTGGCCGACTCCGTACCGGCTGCCTCCGTCGTTCCCGACTCCGTGGCGCTCGGCGTCCGGGCCGACGCATCGCCGGACTGACCTTGCTGCGTGCCGTTCGGATCTTCCGGCATCGTGCCGCCCTGCCCCTGCTGTCCGCCCCACTGTGGAGGGCCTTCCTGCTGATGCGGCTCGGCATTGGCGCTGCCGCCGCCGGTGGCGACTTCGAACGAGCCCCCTTCAATCACCAGCGAGCTGGCGGCCTGAATGCCGTCGTTCTCCGACACGATGGAGAACGTTCCTCCCGCAATCGCCACATAACCTTTGTCGGCATCCGTATCGTTGGTCGACTTGATGCCGTCGCCGCCGGCCTTCACCGTAATGCTGCCGTCCTTGACCGCGGCCAGATCCTTGCCGACGAGGCCGTCGTCCTTGGACTCCACGGCGATCGTGCCGCTGACGATCTTGAGATCGTCCTTGCTCGTGATGCCGTCGTTGTTCAGCGCCGTCACGCTCAGCTTGCCCGTGCCGTTGACCGTCAGGTCATCCTTGCTGTAGATCGCCGCCGTCGGCGTGTCGTCTGCGGTCGTATAGCTGTCGGCGTACTTCTCGCCGTCGGCCGCCGCATTTTCCGTGCCTTCCTGGAGGGTGAGCACCGTCTTGCCCGCCGCCTTCACATAGATGGCGGGTCCGCTTGCATTGACGATCTCCGCGCCGTTCAGCACGATATGCACGATGCCGTCTTCCTTCGAATCGACGACAACGCCGCCCTCGAGCTTGCCGCTCAGCACATACGTCCCCGCCGCCGTGATGGTCACGGTCCCTCCATCGGCCGCGGCCCCGGAGCCGTCGACGCTGGCGCTTGCTCCGCTCAGCTTGACCGCGGTCGAACTCGCCGCGTCCCATGCCGCGGAGATGTCGTCGTCATCGTATTTGACGACATCCGCCAGCTTGAGCCCGGCCAGCTTGGCGACGGCCGCAGCCGTATTCGCCGGGGCGTTCACGGCCGTGCCGCCGCTTGCATCGGCAGCCGAATCCGTCGAATTCGCATTGCTGCAGCCCGCAGCCACAAGCGACGACAGGAGAACCAGCGCAGCCAGCTTCGTTTGATAGGGATGTTTCATCGTCATCGACCTCTTTTCGCTTAGTATTCCTGCACGACGGGACTCATCGTGAGGGTAATGTCCAGATTGCCGTTGCGGGTGCGGACGGCATCGAGAAAGTCCTTCGGGTTCGTTTCCGGCCCCATTTTCACCGAATACACGAGTTCATACAGGCTGCCGAGCTCCGTCGTGCGCACCTTCTTGAGCTCATACCCGACGTTGAACTTGCGAAACACTTCGTGGAAAGCTTCTTCATACCCGAGATTTTCGGGAATCGTCACCTTCAAGGTTTTCATGGCTTCCTTATGGGAGCCGAAGTTCACGAATTTCAGGACGAACATGAGCCCGCACAGGATGATCGTGAACAGCACCGCGTAGCCGAGAGCCCCGACGCCGCAGGCGAGGCCTGCCGCCATGGAGAACAGGACATAGGAGATGTCCTTGGCATCGCCCGGAGCGCTGCGGAAGCGGATGATCGAGAAGGCGCCCGCAAGGCTGAAAGCCCTGGCGATATTGCTGCCGATGAGCAGGATGATGATGGCGACGATGACGGGCAGCACGATCATCGTGAGCGTGAAGCTCTGCGAGTACGCGGGCTGGGTCCTCATGTAGGTCAGGCTGATGACGGCGCCGACGGCGATGGCGATCAGGACGGTGAGCAGCGCGTGAGGCAGCGTCAGCGTCGTGTCGGTTGCTGTGGAGGCAAAGATGGATTCGATCATAAAACGATTCTCTCCCTTTCGATCTGCGGTGCGTTTGCATGGCGGATGGATTGTTTATATTCGTTGCCGTATTTGGAAAAGCTGGTGCGGTACATGCCGAGCTCCGACAGCAGCTGCGCGAGCCAGACGGGAATCGTCTTCTGTGCCTTCACTTCCATCAGCCACTGTCCCCGCTCCATCAGCTGCTCCCCGTAATCGCCCTTCTCGAGCAGCAGGTCATGCCGCCGGGAACGGATGTTCGTGTCGAACGTGATCCGCAGATCGCGGCTCTCCTTGCTGAACATTGCGATCCGGTCGTAGGCCAGATACGTCATCGGCTGCAGCTCGTACCGGCTCAGGAAATAGTCGATTTCATTCATCACCTGCCGGTTCATTCCTGGCCGCCAGACCGGCTGGCAGCCTGTCCGGACGAATTCGTAGGCTTCGCTCAGCTTCATCGCCGACCTTCTTTTGTTCACGAGGCCGAACACTTTTTTTCTTGAGCTCCAGGTAGATTTTGGCGTCGCTCCCCGGCACCCCGTAAGCGCGGATGCGCAGCTTCTCCCTGTACTTCGGCTTCGAGAGGCTGGTGCGGATGAGCGAGTGATGCTCGGTATCATAGTAGAGATTGCTGATGGAGTAGAACTTGTCGTCGCGGTTGTATTCATCGAGCTCCATGTATGCCATCAGGCGGTTGTAGATGCCGTAGAAGGCTTTTGTATCCATCAAATACTTGTTTTCGTACCGGTTGAACACTTCGATCGCCACTGGGCAGCGCCCCTTTCCAAGTCATGTCGGGCGATGGCCTCGCCCCTTCATGTCTGTAGCTTAGTGGGTCAACCTTTAACGAAACTTAAACAATTGACGGAGAGGAAAAATAGAATGCTTTGACGTTCAAGGACTTTCCCTTCCACAGACCCTGCCCGTCCAGCGGAATCCGGAATTTTAGGGCTTGGGTGCATGTCCGCCCGAATGCTACGATTAAGGTTGATTAAAGGTTCGCTTCCTATAATGGGCGTGCAAGGCGGCTTGGAGAGGAAGAGACGGAGGGGACTTGGCTCATGCGCATATTGATAGTCGAAGACGAAGTGCATCTGGCAGAGGCGCTTTCTCAACTATTGAAAAAAAACCATTATTCCGTGGACGTCGTGAACGACGGCCACGCGGGACTCGATTACGCGCTCAGCGGCATCTACGATCTGCTTCTGCTGGATATCATGCTTCCCGGCATGGACGGGATGACGCTGCTCAAGGCGATCCGGGCGGAAGGCATCGCGGCGCCGGTCATCATGCTGACGGCCAAGGGCGAAGTCACGGACAAAATCTCGGGCCTGGACCATGGAGCGGACGATTACATCGCCAAGCCGTTCAACACCGACGAGCTGCTGGCCCGCATGCGGGCGGCGCTGCGGCGCAAGGGCGAGGTCGTGCCGGAGGACGGGCTGCGGTTCGGCAATATCGAGCTGAACACCTCGACGCTGAGGCTTTCCTGCCAGGGCAAGGAGCTCAAGCTCATCCTCAAGGAAAGCGAGCTGCTCGAGCTGCTCATCACGCGCAGGTCGGCCGTGACGTCCAAGGAGCAGATGATCGAGAAGCTGTGGGGCTTCGACTCCGAGGCGGAGCACAACAACGTGGAAGTGTATGTTTCGTTCCTGAGGAAAAAGCTGGCGTTCCTGGACGCATCGGTCCGCATCAATACGATCCGGGGCGTCGGGTATGTACTGGAGGCGACGGAATGATCTTCAATCGGCTGCGCAACCGGTTCCTGATGATGAACATGGTGATCATCTCGATCATCATGCTCGTCGCCTTCGGGTCCATCTACACGATCACCTATCAGAATACAAGCCATGACATCGACATGGAGCTCGGGCGCGTCTCCGATTTCTTTCATCAAGGAGGTCCCGGCCAAGGCGGCCAAGGCGGCCCCGGCGGCGGCATGAAGACGCCGACGGGCGGCGGTGGCGGCAGAGGAATGAATCCGCCTCCCGAGCGCTCCGTCTCGTTCGCTCTGCGGACGGATGCGGAGTGGAACCTGCTGGCCAAGGACTCGCGCTTCGACATGGACGACGAGTTCTATGAGCTGGCCAAGGAGCGCGCCGTCGCGAATCCGGTCGAGAACGGCCGCTTTACGCTCGACGGCACCGACTGGGCTTACAGCACGCAGCGTACCGCGGAAGGCTATACCGTCGTTTACCTGGACGTGACCGCCCAGCAGAAAATTCTCACCACGATGATCTACACGTTCTCTCTGGTCGCTCTCGTCATGCTCGCCGTCATCTATTTTGTGAGCCGGTACTTCGCAGGCCGCTCCATCGCTCCGGTGCGGGAGGCGTTCGACAAGCAGAAGCGCTTCATCGCCGATGCCTCGCACGAGCTGAAGACGCCTCTGGCCGTCATCAACACCAACGCCGACGTGCTGCTCGCGAACAGCGACGACACGATCGCCGCTCAAGCCAAGTGGCTGCATCACATCAAGTCGGAAACCGAGCGCATGAAGACGCTGACGAACGACCTGCTGTACCTGACCGAGATGGAGGATGCCCGCGACCGGGTGCTCCAGGTTCCGTTCAACCTGAGCGAAGCGGTGGAAAGCGTCATTTTGACGATGGAGGCGGTCATCTACGAAAAGGACCTGGAATTCTCGTATGAGATTCAGCCCGGCCTGACTGCCGTCGGCAGCAGCGAGCAGATCCGCCAGGTCGTCATGATCCTGCTGGACAACGCCGTGAAATACACCAACAAAAAAGGCTCCATCAACGTCGAGCTGATGAAGCAGCATAACCAGATTCAGTTGAAGGTGTCCAATACCGGGGATGGAATCCCCCCCGAGCATCTGGAGAAAATATTCGACCGCTTTTACCGGGTCGACGCCTCCCGCTCCCGCAGCGGCGGCGGCTACGGGCTGGGGCTGGCGATCGCGAGGTCGATCTTGGAGCAGCATGGGGGACGGATCTGGGCGAAGAGCGAGCCCGGCAGCTCGACGTCCTTTTATTTCATGGTGCCCTCCGTTTTTTAAGCTTTCGAACATCCAAATCCAAGGCCGTCTTCCCCGTGCACAATGAGGTGGAATGACGGTGCGTAGCGCTCTCTATGACTGAATCAGAAAGCCATGCAAAAAACGCAGGAAGCGTCTCGAAAGAGCGCCTCCTGCTTTTTTTTCTTTTCCATCCCTGCGTCAGTTCAATTCCACCGTCTTGTTCAAATCCATATGCTCCTGCTTGCCCGTCATCTTCTTGAACAGCTGGGTCACCATCTTGGCCTTGCTGCCGGTTTCCCAGTATTCCGCCGTCTCGGCCTTCACCTTGATCAGCACCAGATCCGGATCGTCGCTCGACATGCCGAGCAGCTTCTCGTAGGTCGGATTCCAGATCTCCTTGATCTTGGCCCGGTCGTTCACCAGCTCGGCTTCGCCGCGGACCGACACATACGATTTGCCGACGTAGGCGACGTTGACGTTGCGATTATGCTGAAGCTCCTCGAACTTGTCCGTTTCCTTTGTGGTGATGAACCACAGGTCTCCGTCGAACTCGACCTCCTGGGTCTGCATCGGACGGGACACCAGACCTTCGTCCGTTACCGTCGTGAGCATCGCGATATCGATTCCTTTGATCAGATCCCGGACCTTCTCGACAGCCTCGTGGCTTGCGGTATGTTGATTCGACATGCTGGTCACCTCATTCATTTAGTTTGATTTCCATTGCTGCTCCGACAAGCGGATTCGGCCTGCACTCTACAAGCCTTCCCAAGTGATATCTTCTTAAACGAAATGAAGGACAGCCAAACCAGCCGTCTCCCCCGCTGCATGGAAGGATTTACATCCTTTTGGATATGCAATAGACTTTACGAGAACCTCATTTACATATTCTTAACCATTCAAAAGGAGAGATTCCTACCTTGTCCAATCCTCTCAAGCGCAGCGCCAAGCTCCTTCTCGGCCTCGCGCTGTCAGCCGCTGCTCTTGCTGCACCGCTTACGGCTCCGACCGCTCACGCGGAGGAGGCGGCAGCCGATACGACGACGATCTCGCTGCTCGGCACCTCCGACATTCACGGCCGCTTCATGCCTTGGGATTACGCCCTGGACGGTCCCAACCCCGCGGGGAGCATGACCCAGCTGTACACGATGATCAAGAAGGTGCGCGCGGAGAATCCCAATACGATTCTGCTCGACGCTGGAGACATGATCCAGGACAACTCGGCCGAGCTGTTCAACGACCAGCCGCAGTCTCCGATGATGGTCGCCATGAACGAAATGAACTATGACGCCTGGGTCATGGGCAACCATGAATTCAACTTCGGCCTCGACGTGCTGGCGAAAATTTCTTCCCAATTCCACGGCCAGCCGCTGGTCGGCAACATCTACAAGGAGAACGGCGAACGCTACATGCCGGCCTACACGATCATCGAGAGAGACGGCGTGAAGATCGGCGTTGTCGGCATGAACACGCCTATGATCACGGAATTCGAGAAAGGAACCAACCATCTGGACGGCGTCGTCGTCAAGGATCCCGTGGAAGAGACAAAAAAAGCCATCGCCGAGCTCGACGGCAAGGTGGACGCCATCGTCGGCCTCATGCACATGGGCCTGGAGAATGAGAATGGTAAGCCCGGCACAGGCGTAAAGGACGTGGCCAATGCCAATCCGCAGCTCGCCGCCATTTTCGCCGGACATATGCATACGCTCGTCGAATCCGAGACGGTGAACGGCGTCATCATCTCGGAGCCGAACAAGTACGGCTCCCATCTGTCCCGGATCGACCTTACGTTCGAGAAGCAGGGAGACAGGATGGTGCTGCAGGAAAAGCAGGCGTTCGCGCTTCCGGTGAAGGCGGCAGACGGCACGTTCGCCGTGTCCGACCCCGGCCTCGAAGGCAAGCTGCAGCCCTTCCATGAGTTCGCCCGGGCGGATGCGAACACCATCGTGGCCCAGCTGAAAGGGATGAACATGGTCCCGGCCGACGAGATCAAGGGCATTCCGGCCGTTCAGGTCCAGGAGACGCCGCTGTCGGACTTCTTCAGCGAAGTGATGCTCCATTACAGCAAGGCGGATGTCGTCGCCCACCAGATCGACAACGACAAGGCGAAGCTCGACGTCGGCCCGATCAAGAAGAAGGACATCGCCTTCAACTATCAGTTCGCCCTCGGCGAAGTCACCGTCTACGAGGTGACCGGCAAGGATCTGAAGGACTACATGGAGTGGGCGGCAGGCTACTTCAACTCCACCCGTCCGGGCGACGTCACGGTCAGCTTCGACAAGAAGCGGCGCGCCTCCAAATACAGCACCAACGATTTCTTCGGCGGCGTGACCTATGAGATCGACCTGACCGAGCCTTACGGCAGCCGAATCAAGAATCTGGCCGATCTCAAAGGCAACCCCATCCTGCCAGGCGATACGCTGAAACTAGGCATGAACGCCTACCGCATGGATGCTCTGAGAGCTCCTGGAGGAGCGCTTGCAGGCCGTACCTTCAAGCAGCTGTGGTCTTCCAAGGATGCGACCGCATTCGGCGAGGACAAGGGCACGATCCGCAACCTGTCCATTTCTTACCTGAAGGAAGTCCAGAACGGCGTGTATGAGCCGCAGCCGGCCCAGCATTGGAAAATCACCGGCGTCGATACGGCCGCTCCGGCCCGCGCCGACATCGTGGAGCTGATCAATGCCGGCATTTTGCCGGTTCCAGCGACGGATGACGGCAAGTATACGAATGTGGCCTCCATCAACGTCCGGGATGCCGTCAGCGCGGATGAAATCGCCCAGCTGTCCGCCAAAGCGGGCGTGAGCAAAGCTCTGTTCGAAGGGCTGAAAACCAAAGGCGAGTTCTATCAAAGCCTGAACAAAGCGCGGAAGGATGCCGCGAGTCCGGCTCCGACCAACCCGCCTGTCGTTCCGTCCGTCTCGCCGACGCCTTCTCCGGTGAATCCCGCGACTCCGGCTCCGACGGCTACGGCGGCTCCTAGTCCGGCGACTCCGACTCCGACTCCGGCGGCTACAGCAGCTCCGGCTCCGAAACCTCCACTTGCGGTAAAACCGGGCAAGCCCGCAACGGTGAAGCCCGTCCCATCACTTCAGAAGAAAGCCAAGGTGACCGCCGCTTTCCTGAACGTGCGCGCCCAGGCGTCCTCGACGGCGAAGATTTTGGCCACGGTGCCAAAAGGAACGGTGTTCACCGTTACGGGCTGGAAGCAGGGCTGGATCGAGGTAAGCTACAAAGGAAACAAAGCTTTCGTATACGGCAAGTACGTCGCCGTCATCAAGTAAATCGGTAGGATTCAAAAAGGCTGCCCCCTAGGGCAGCCTTTTCTCATGCAAGGAGGGTCTATCCGCGACGATCACAGCCTGCAAAACGCATGGAAGGAACTTGCCTTTCAAGCAATCCATCTTCCGGGCGCTTATCTCTGCCTCAGCCGCTCTAGGCATAAGCCAATAGCCGTTACCTTATCCATCGCCGCTCCTTGACCATGAGCGGCTTCAATCGCATCTCCCGCTATATCGGTGAATATGTGGATAAACCCGTTCATAAACTCGCCGTCTCAAATATCCACATGTGGATATCTCCTTAACTCAAGCTGCCTCTCTTATCCACAGCCGGACTCTAGTTGGATTCCATCGCCATCCACAGAAAAAAGCCTCTCTCCCGCCTGGGGAAAGAAGCTCTTCGGAACGTCCCGCCCTGCCGGCAGTCCGTGCGGCCTTACAATCTCATCCGGATTATACGATCAAGAATTCCGCTTTCTCTTCGCACAAGTCACATTTCACCGGCGGGTCCCAATTCGCAAAATGCGTTTCATTCAGATTCACCATATCCGGCGCATCCTCGTACTCATCCACGAACTTGTCCAAAGCCAGCTCAATATGCTCCTTGCACACGCAATACATTCGATGACCTACCCCGCTTCGTATCTTGTAAGTTTACCTTCGTCCCTACCATTGTACCACATCCCCGGCAGAGGCATTCAATCCCCTGCTTCCGGGAAATAAAAGAAAATCCGGCCTGCAGGCTGCAAGCCGGATCGATCCCTCGTTCTCTATCGCTCCAATCACGCTACTCGTCGTCGTCCGCCTTGTCCTGGAGCTTGAACGTGACGCTCTCCTGCTTGGAGTCGCGATAGAACGTCACCTTGATCTTGTCGCCGATCTGCTTCTTGCCGTACAGGTACTTGCGCAGCTCCATCGTGCTGCTGATCGGCTGATCGTCCAGCTGCACGATGACGTCGTTGAACTGCAGCCCCGCATCCAGGGCGGGACCGACCGATTCCAGGACGATGACGCCCTTTTTCACCTCGGCGGGAAGCTTCGGACCGGAGCCCTCTGCCTCGCCGTCCGCTCCCTGCGCGGAGCCTTTGCTGCCCGGCAGGCTCTGCTGCGCGAAGTAGGAAGCCAGATCCAGCGTGTAGACGCCGAGATACGGACGCGGAACCTTGCCGCTTGCCATCAGCTGGTCGACGATCGGAATGACGTTGTTGACCGGAATCGCGAAACCGACCCCTTCAACCCCGACATCCGCGATCTTCATGCTGTTGATGCCGATTACTTTGCCCTGCATGTCGATGAGCGGACCGCCGCTGTTGCCCTGATTGATGGAAGCATCGGTCTGGATGACCTCCTGCTCCCAATCGTAGTTGCCGTCCTGGCTCAGCGAGACGGGAATGATCTGCTTCGTCTTGCTGACGATGCCCATGGACAGGGAGTCGCCGAGGCCGAGGGGGTTGCCGATCGCCATGACCATCTCTCCGGACTGGAGCTTGGAGGAATCGCCGAGCTCCGCCACGATGTCGATGCCCTTGCCGTCGATCTCCAGCACAGCCAGATCCGTAATGTAGTCGCTGCCCACCAGCTTGGCGGGACGCGATTCGCCGTTGATACGGACGGCCTTCAACGCCGATGCGCCTTCCACGACGTGGTTGTTCGTGATGATGTACGCCTTGCCGTCCTTCTTGGCGAAGATGACGCCGCTGCCGACGCTGGCCGGCTGCAGCTCGCCTTCCGGCGCGTCCTCTGCCTGGCCTTCCGGCGTATCCGGCTGCATCGAGCTGCCCCCGTCTGCATTGTCCGCAGACCCGCTGCCGCTCTGGCTGCGGTCGGGAGCCGCCTGCTCGTTGACGATGCTGACGACGGCCGGGCGCACCTTGGCGGATGCCGCGACGGTCTGCTGGATCGCGTCGCCGGGAGCGACCAGTCCGGCCGCTGGCGGCGATGCCGCTTCACTGACGGCGGCAGCCTGAGTGCCGCCGCTGCCGATGGCAAGCGTCAGCACCAGGACGATGACGGCCCCGCTGGCGGCCGATACGGCGACGAGCCGGCCCGCTCCCCAGCTTCTGCGGCTGCGCAGCGGGAACCCGGAGATTGGCTTGCGGTTTTTTTTGCTTGTGCGCCGGGATACTGCTGTCGAATAAAACTCATCGTCGAACAATCCCACTGTAACCCGCTCCTCCCGTGATATGCGCACGCGGTAACTGCCATATAGTTAAGCATACGTGCCTGCCTGATTTTCAACTACAGGATGTTTTTTCTCTACTTGGAATGATTTCGGAAGATTCGTCTAGAATAATAATAGAGAGCCGGTCTGCCTGTTACCTATTCAACGACCTCAAGGCACCGAATGTTGCAGGTCCGCTCCAATCTTGGTCAAAGGAAGAGTGATTCCGACATGGATATCAAGCTTGTTCAACCGCCGGCTGGAGTCCCTAACGCCTGGGACCAGGTAACCCTGCACGCCAAGATGGGAGATCTGGCCGACAACCAGTACCGCACCCTCCTCGCGCTGAGCGCCATGCTGGAGCTGCTCGTCGAGAAGGGCCTGCTTACCCGGCAGGAGCTGGAGGCCAAGTCGGCTCAGCTGGAAGCCGCGGACAACGAGCCGCTCAAAGCGCTTTCCGCTTTATTTGATCCCATGGAGTAGGCTGGTCGGGATACGTTCCGCGCAGCGGATGCTCGTCCTGCCGGAAGAAATGTCCCTTGTCCTCCATGACCTGGTTGACCGTCAGCCTGGCCAGGTCCGGCATGTTGTGGTTCAAGCTGAGATGAGCCAGGTATACCCGCCTCGTCCGGTCCGTCATGAGCTCGCACAGCGCCTCTCCGGCGGCCTCGTTGGACAAATGGCCGATATCGCTGAGAATCCGGCGCTTGATGTTCCATGGGTACCGGCCCATGCGCAGCATCTCCGGATCATGGTTCGATTCCAGGACGAGCACGTCGGAATCGATGATGTTGCGGCGGACGATGTCGCTGACATAACCGAGGTCCGTCGCCAGACTGAGCTTGTAGCCGTCATCCGTGAACGTATAGCCGACCGGCTCGGCCGCGTCGTGGGAGATCGGATACGAGCGCACTCCCATGCTGCCGAACCGGATCTCCTCGCCGGTGCCCATCACGATGCGCCTCTCTTGCGGGACGTTGCCCGCATGCCGCTCCAGAGCCGCCCAGGTCGCCTCGTTGGCGTATACAGGCAGCTCATATTTGCGCGCCAGCGCGTTCAATCCCTTGATATGGTCCGAATGCTCGTGCGTGATCATCAGCGCGTCCACGTCATGCCCTGTCACGCCTTGAAGATACATGAGCTCCTCCAGCTTCTTGAGGCTGAGCCCCGCATCCACCATCACCGTCTTGTCCCCGCTCTGCACCAGCGTCGCATTGCCCGTCGAACCGCTCGCCAGCACAGTGAATCTGAATTCCATTCCGCATGTTCCTTCCTTACGCTCCAGGCGTTGCTCCTGCAGGCCTATCCGCTCTATCGCATGAAGCAGACGGCCTCATGCCGCTGCAGAGCCTCTCGGCTCGCCATTTCACTATGAAAACCTATTGTACCATACCAATGACGGCATGCCTTTCCAAGGAAAAGAAAATTCCGGCCGAAAGGAATGTGCGTCCCGGCGAAAGCCCTTGGCCTCCCATGCTTCGCGGGATGCCGGTCCTCGTGCCGCGGCCGCCGTTGGCGCCAGCCATAACGCCTTGTCCAGAGGCGGCCGCCTCTCTATTTGCCGGTGCCCGGCGAGGAAGGCGGCTGCGGCTGAGCCGCGTCCGTCAGCACCTCTCCGCTGTACGCCTGAAGGTAGATGACGCTGCCGTCCTCCATCAGAATTCTCCAGGACGGCGTGGATACCTGCGTCTCGGAGTCGAACAGCTGGCCTTCCTTGTAGCCGAGCCGAATTTCCTTGATGACGGCATGCTCGGGAACGTAGCGCTCGATGATTTCCGTGCGGATGACCTTGGAGGCGGGCAGGACGGACTGCGGCGGGCTCTGCTGCTCCGAGGGGAGCAGCTCGATCCGCTGCTGCCGGTAGCCGGTAATCCGCTGATTGCTGTAATAGAGCTCCAGCCGGACGTTGAACATCGGCCTTCCTTCCGCCATCCGGTACAGCACGAACTTGCGGTCGTCATATACCGCCGTGTCCAGATCGTATTTGCCGATTTCGGGAATGACGCCTCCCAGAGCCTTGCTCAGCTCCTTGGGGTCGAACACGACGCGGCTGTCTACGGGGGTCTGAAGCTCCGTGATCTCGCCGCCCTGCGCCTCTCCCCCAGAGGCGTCTCCATTCTGCTCGTCCGCATCCATGTCTACATAACGATAGGTCAGGTTTTGCAGCTCCGGCGTTTCCTTCGGAATGCCGCCTGTCAGCTCGATGCCTTTGCTCTTCATCGCTGCCAGCGTGTCGGGGGACAATCCAGCCACCGTATTGTTCGGCTGCAGCCGCTCGCGCACATCCATCCAGAGCTGATAGCCGAGCAGCATGTTGAGCAGCAGAAAAGCTAGAATCAGAACGCTTTTCGCCCTTCCCCAATCCATCAGCCGCTTCCCCCTTTCCCGGCGCCGGCAGCGGGATCCGCGGCCGCGCCGCCATCAGCGGTGCTGCCGCTTGCCAGCGGACCCTGGAGCCCTTCGGAGCTGCCCGGGGATGGCGTCGGGCTGGGGGTCGGCGTCGGCGCAGCCGCCGAGAGATCGGTTCTCGTTAGATCCGATCCGTCGTAGCTCTCCGCGAGCGGCCCGATCAGCGTCTGCTCCGTGCCGTCCTTGAGACGGACGGCCCACACCGGGGTGAACCGGATGCTGCCTTCATCGGCTCGATACGCCTTCACCGCCGGGTACAAGGAACGAATCTCCGAACGGCGCTCATACCCCGAGATCGCGGCCTCCAGCGAGCTTCCGCCGGGCAGCCAGCGCACCGCCTTGCGTGTCGGCGAGCCGCTGAGGGTGATCAGCGAGCGCTCATAAGCGGTGACATTCCCTTGCTGGACCGTCAGTTGAATATAGCCGAAGCGGAACTCCGGCGACGGAACGATCGGCAGAATCCGGTTCTCCCCGAAACGGAAGTACTGGCGGAACAGCAGGAAATGCTGATCCGCTCCGGCGCTTGAGCCGTTCGCCGCGCCGCTACCGCCCGGCTGAGGCGTGCGGTCCGGCCTTCGGGGCTCGGTCATCCCCTCGAGCTGATGCAGGCCGTCCCAGCCGCCATGCTGGTTGACGAACAGCACCGAGCTTGAGATGCTGCCGGCCGGAGTCGTCCGGCTTGCGCCCGTCCCGGCTCCGCTGAGCGGCGCGGCCGGATCCGTATAGCTGATCCACTGCCCGTCCTGCTCGACCTGCAGCGTCCGCTTGCCGTCCGTATACACCTGCGAGCCCGTCCGGTCTTTGCGGCTGCGCGTCATGCCGGGGTCGAAGAACAGATTGCGCTGCAGCAGATCCGGTGAGTACGTCTGGTAATTCGTCTCCGCCTCGGCCGCTTCAACCGGCTGCTGCGGCAGGTAGACGCCGTAGATATTAGGCTTGTAGGGAGTCCAATATTCGCCGAGGCCGACATCATCCTCCACATCCCGCACGGTCAAGTCGGCTTGAGTCGCCTCATACGCTGCGCTGCCGTTCGTGCTGAAGAAGAACGTCCTCACTTCCTCGCTGCCGGCGCTGCGGAAGATCCAGATCCGGTCGATCGTGTCCGACTGGAAGGTGCCGTCGCTGCTTTCCAGCTGAAGCATGCGCGAGAGCAGCTGAACCGGAAGCCCGCTGCCGAGCCTCAGCTCGATGCCGAGGTTGCGGTCGCGGATTTCCAGCCAGTTCACGATCTCGGCGCTCGTCCGCTGGAAGCCGCCGAACTGGCGGCCCTTCAATTTGCTCATGATCAGGCTGTAGAAAGGGAGATCGCCCGGATTGAGCACCGTATGGTTGCCGTTGCCGAAATGCAGGATCATCTGCTCAGGGAACAGCACGTCCTCGGTTTTGCTTTCCGGTCCCATCTGCTCCGTATTGACGTAGTTCTGCGGCGTCCGCACGGCAGTTCCCGGCACGCTGTAGGAAAGCATGTAGCTCTGGACGAGGCTGAGCACGACAAGCACGGCAAGCATCCATGTTTTGGCTCTTTCCATTAGGCCGGCTCCCCCTTCTCCTGCAGTCTCGGCACGAAGAACGTCACCGTCGTGCCGACATCAAGCTCCGACTCCAGAGCCATCGACCCGCCGTGCGCCTTGATAATTTCCCGGGCAATGGACAGGCCGAGCCCCGTGCCGCCCATTTCCCTCGAGCGGGCTTTGTCGACCCGGTAGAAACGGTCGAATATCCGGCTCAGATCCCGCTTCGGAATGCCGATTCCGGAGTCCTTGACGCTGACGGCGAGCATATCTCCCTCATGCTCGCGCGCCGCCAGCTCGATCCGGCCGCCCTCCAGCGTGTATTTGATCGCATTCGACATCAGATTGTCCAGCACCTGGTCGATCTGGTCGCGGTCCAGCACGGCGGTGTGCACGCCCGGCTCGACGCGGACGACGGCGCGGATTCCCTTCTTGCGCATCTGGACGGAGAATCGGTCCGCGACCTCATCCAGCATGTCCGCGATTTCCGTCTCCCGGCGCCGCAGCGTCGACTGCTGGGAATCCAGCCGCGACAGATGGAGCAGATCGGAGACGAGCCGGATCATCCGCTCGGTCTCGTTGCGGATGACGCCGACAAAACGGCCGGCCAGCTCCGGCTCCGCAAGGGCGCCGTCATCAAGCGCCTCCGCATAGCTGCGGATCGTCGTCAGCGGCGTCCGCAGCTCATGGGACACATTCGCGACGAATTCCCGCCGCGACTGGTCCAGCTTCTCCTGCTCGGTAATATCCTGGAGCAGCGCGATCGTCCCCCGTAATGCCGCGGCCGCGCCGGTGGATCGGACTCAGCGTCACGCGCAGCACCCAGCGCTCCTCGCCGTCCGGCGACTCCTTCACGAGCACCGCGGCCAGTCCGCGCGACCTGCGCASCGCTTCWWGMYGCGCCGGGAGCGTTAGGCTCGTTCGAGGCGTTCAAGGCGCTCGGAGCATTCGATTCTTTGGACTGG